>JANLHE010000115.1 GCA_024653875.1 Acidobacteriota bacterium | reverse complement strand
CGTGATCGCCACGGTGCCCGTGGCCGCCGTCTGGTGGTGGGGAGGTGCTGGCGCTGCCGCGGTGGCGCTGCTGCTGCCCGTCGCCATCGCGCTGTTTTTCCGCGATCCCGATCGATCTCCGTCGCAGGATCCGGCGCTCGTGCTGTCGCCGGCCGACGGCACGGTGATGTTTGCCGGCCCGGCGCGCCCCGGTGACGCCCCCGACGCGAGCGGCTGGCTTCAGGTCACCATCTTCCTGTCCGTGTTCGACGTGCACATCAACCGTACGCCCGTGTCGGGGCGCGTGACCCGCGTGCTGTATCAGCCCGGCACGTTCCTGCCGGCGTACAAACCGGAATCCTCCCGGAACGAACGATCGGAGATCTGGTTCGACCATCAGGGCGTACCCATCGTCGCGCGGCAGGTCGTGGGCATTCTCGCGCGCCGCGTGGTGTGCCGGTTGACCGAGGGGCAGGATGTGGCCGCGGGCGCACACCTGGGACTGATGAAATTCGGCTCGCGGATGGATGTCTTCGTCCCGGCCACCGCCACGCTGGCCGTGGCCGCCCGCCAGAAGGTGCGCGCGGGGGACACGGTGTTGGCCCGCCTCCGTGCCTGAGGGCCACGTATGATGGTGGCAGCATGAGCGAAGCTCCCATGGGACGGTTTGGTCGAGGCGCGCAGCGGGCCCGGCGGGGCACGTATCTGCTGCCCAGCCTGATCACCGTCGGCAACCTCTTCTGCGGGTACGCGTGCGTGATGTACGCGATGCGCGGCGACCTCACCACCGCCGCGCCGTTCATCGGCGTGGCCGTCATCCTCGACATGCTGGATGGCCGCATCGCCCGCCTCACGGGCACGACCAGCGCGTTCGGCGTGGAGTTCGACTCGCTGGCCGACGTCGTGTCCTTCGGCCTCGCGCCCGCGGTGCTGGCCACCGCGTGGGGCTTGTCGGAACTCGGGCGCTGGGGGTGGGCGGCCGGGTTCCTGTACGTGACCGCCGCGGCGATTCGCCTCGCGCGCTTCAACATCCAGACCGGCACGCAGACCGACAAGCGGTACTTCATCGGGATGCCCAGTCCCGCCGCGGCCGGCGTGCCGGCGGCCACGGTCTTTTTCTATCCCTACCCGCTGGTGGGCAAGGCGCAGGCGCTGGCGGCCATCGCGGTGGTCGTCGTCCCGGCGATCCTGATGGTGAGCAACATCCGGTTCCGCAGCTTCAAGACCATCAACCTGGGGTGGGATCGGTCGTATATCAAGCTCTTCGGCTTTGCCGCGCTGATCGTGTTCATTGCGACCGAACCGAGCGTGGCACTGGTGATCATCGCCTACACGTACCTCGCGTCCGGGTTCATCGGGATGATGATCACACGGCTGCGTGGCCGGCGTGCGGTCCCGCGAACGGAAGCCTGACCGTCAGCGTCGTGCCCCGGCCCGGCGTGCTTTCCATCATGATGGAACCACCGCAGGCCTCGATGTTGCGGCGGGCGTTGGCCAGCCCCAACCCGGATCCGCTCGTCTTGGTCGAGAAGTGCGGCTCAAAGGCGCGCGCGACCGCCTCCTCAGACATACCCACGCCGGTGTCCGCGCACGTGATGCGCACGTGCGCCGGCCCGTCCGCCGACGCCTGCAGGCGGAGGAGCCCGCCGGAGGGCATCGCCTGCAGGGCGTTCTCGATGAGATTGGTCAGGGCGCGCGCCAGCAGCGTCCGATCCGCGAGGGCCTCGGGCGTGCCCGGTGCCACCGCGATCTCGATGCGCGTGAGCGCGGCCAGTCCCGCGCGATAGGGCTGGACCAGCTCGTCGAGCAGCCGCGCCAGCGGCACGCGCACCAGGCGCGGCACGGGCGCGGTGGCGAAATTGGAGAACTCGTTGGCGATCTGCCGCAGCAGGCGCACCTGATGCAGCACGGTGCTGATGCACCGATCGAACACCGGCCCCATGGGGCGGTGCTGGTCCTCGTGCACGCGCTGCAGGTGTTCCGCGGCCAGCTGGATGGGCGTCAGCGGATTCTTGATGTCGTGCGCCACCTGCCGCGACATGTCCGCCCACGCCTTCAGTTCGTGCGTGCGCCCCAGCTCGGCGCGCTGGTCCCGCAGGGTGGCCGCCATGCTGTTGAAGTCGTTCACCAGCCTGCGCAGTTCATCCGCGGTGTCGGCGACGATGCGCACGTCGAGCCGGCCGGCGGCGATCTGCTGCGTGGCGCGGGTCAGCCGTTCCACGGGGTTGGAGACGCGCTGGGCCACCGAGGCGCCGAGGAAGGCGGCCAGCAGGATGACCAGCACGGCACCCAGCAGCACGCCCCGGTTCAGATCGGTGATCTCGCGCTCGATCTCCTGCTGCCGGAGCGCCAGCGGCACGCTGAGCACCGCCTGGCGTCCGAGGGCCGGCACGGGCGCCGCGGCGACGAGGTAACTGAACGCCCCCGCGCGGTCCTCGGCGACAAACGATGGCAGGCGATCGAGCGCGATCGCGCGATAGGCCTCGGCCGGCGTGCGTTCGGGCAGCAGGCCCGAGTCAAAGAGGTCCCGCTGCGAGGTGGCGCGCAGCCGGGGGCCGTCGTAGAGATTCACGTCCTGGTTGATCACCTGCGAGATCCACACGAGCACGTCGTCGGTCAGCGGCAGTTGCTGCAGCGCGATCGTGTCTTCCAGCACCCGCCGCGCGATGGTCGCGGCGTTCTGCGCCTCCGTTTCAACGTCGCTGCGCAGCTTGTCGCTCATGTAGGCGCTGAAGGTGACCGCCAGCACCAGCACCGGGACCACCGCGGTGAAGACGAAAAAGAGGAACAGTTTCCGATAGAAGCTGGTGCGGACTTCCACCACGAGCGCGCGCAGCGGGGTGGCGGCGGCAAAGAGCAGGAACAGCACGGCGGCCACCGCCGTGGTCTCGGCCAGCCGCGACAAGTGATCGAAGAGGTTCAATACGGGGTAGCCGAGGGCGTAGATGCCCGCGCGGTTATTCGCGAAGTAGACCCGGAACGTCCCGGTGTCGGTGCGCTGATAGATCCAGAACGGGTCGCGCGACTGCTCGATGCGGCTCAGGAGCGCCGGGGCCAGCGGCCACGCCGTCTGCCCCGAGGTGAAGCGCGGCACGCGGCCCCAGCCGTAGACCACCGTCTGGATCTCCCGCGGGCGGGCCGCCTGCGGCTGGCCGCCGGACCTGAGCAGATCGTCGTACGGGTTGATGCCGGAGATGAACGGCAGGGCGCGATAGTCGAACATCACGTGGATGACCACCGCGCCCAGCGGGTTCCCCGCCGCGTCGCACACGCTGCGTTCGGCGTGCAGGATCGGCTGTTCCTCGGCGCCGACCGTGCTGACCTCACCGTAGGCATCCCAGCTGCACCGGGTCTCGGCGGCCGATTGATCGATGCCGTACTCGGGCACGTTCAGCGCGAACCGGCTGGTGAGTTGGCCGCCGGGTCCGTACAGTTCGAGCGCCGAGGTCAGCCGCAACCGCGACAGGCCCGTCTGGCTCCAGACCAGGAACGCGGCGTCGGTGGAGGTGCCCCGTTCGCCCGGCGGGGGCCCCGTGAGCAGGACATTCAAATCCGGAAGGCGATCGATGTCCGCGGTCGCCTGGGTCAGATCGGCGAAGAGCTGCTGCGGGAGATCCATCGTGGCCGGGGCGTACGTGGATTCGATGAGGTGCTCCGTGCTGCGGTCGGCGGCGAACGCCACGACCGGGTACCAGACCAGCGCGGGCAGGGCGGTGGCGGCAAACAGGCACAACAATCGGGTGGACTGTGACGCGTGGCGGTAGAACGCGCGCAGGCTTGCGGCCGCCAGGGCAAACACCGCCGCGGCGCCCGCGATGGTCACCACGGCCAGCGTGGGCACCGGCGCCCACGGGTTGGGCACGGCGCCGATGGCGGCGGGCAGCACCCAGACCGCGACTGGAATGACCGCGGCCAGCGGCCGGCGCCAGGAGAGGCGCCAGCGTTCGGCCTGCCGGCCCAGCACCGTGGCGACGGTCCAGACACTGGCCAGCGCCAGCAGCAGGCGGCCCGCGTGCGCGCTGAGCACGGTCGCATCCGGAGGGAACAGCGGGGACGCCAGCAGATCGGAGCCCACGAGGGTGACCTGACGCGCGATGGCCCAATAGGTCAGCCAGAGGATTGCCGCGCTGACGAGGCCGCCCAGCAGCAGCTCGGCGAACATGCGCGGCCGCGCCTGGGACGGGGCGGCGCGCCGGCCCGCCCGGCGCCACCACGTCGCCACGGCCGCGGTCAGGGCCAGGCCAATCGCGGTCAG
>JANLHE010000111.1 GCA_024653875.1 Acidobacteriota bacterium | reverse complement strand
TGCGTTAGGCTGGGCGTGTGCTGCCCACACACGCCGGCCTGGCCGCGCTCGACGCGTATCTGACCGATCGCCTGCGCGCGCCACTGCCCGGCCCCGATGTCCAGCGGCGATTCTGCCCGCAGCCGGCCCGTCCCGCCTGGGATCCCGCCGCGGGACCCGCCGACGCCCGGCGTGCCGGCGCGCTCCTGCTCCTCTATCCCGGCCCGCACGGCCCCACCATCGCCCTGACGCGGCGGCGCGACGACCTGCGCCACCACGGCGGACAGATCAGCCTGCCTGGCGGCGGCGTGCACGCCGGAGAGACGCCCGCCGACGCCGCACGGCGTGAGGCCCATGAAGAAGTGGGCCTGGACCCGGCAGGGATCCGGGTCCTGGGGGAGTTGTCGCCCCTGTGGGTGTTCGTCAGCGGGTTCGTGGTGCACCCCGTGATCGCGCTGACGGAGACCCGCCCGCTGTTTGTGCCGTGCCCGCACGAAGTGGACCTCGTCATCGAGGCCCCGCTGGCGGCGCTGCGCGATCCGCGCCGGCTCGGCTGGGATCGCCGCCTGCGGCCGGGCGCGGAGGTATGGGTGCCGTACTTCGACGTGGACGGCCATCAGGTCTGGGGCGCCACCGCCATGATGATCGGCGAGTTTGGCGCGCTGCTGGATCCGGCCTTCGGACCCGGACCGCGGCCGCCATCGCCGGGCTGACGGGATTACGTTATTCTAGGTAACGGTTACGGAGTTCAAGGTAATGGCAGACAACCCCTTCGTGTACGGAGAGATCGTGACGGCGGCGGCGTTTGCCGATCGGGAGATCGAACGCGATCGCCTGGCCCGGGATCTGCTGGCCGGGCAGAAGGTGTTCCTGATCTCGCCACGCCGCTACGGCAAGTCGTCGCTGGTGCGGCATGTCCTGCGGCGCCTGGCGAAACAGGGCGTCCTGACAGTGGAGGTGACGGTCGCCAGCTCCAGTTCGTATGTCGGGTTCCTTGAGGCGTACGCCCGGGCCCTGCTGATGGCCGAGACGCCGGTGGGACGCCTGCGGCAGTGGACCGCCGATCTGCTGCGCGCGGTGCGGCCCGAGGTGCGCTTCGAGACCAAGGCCCCCGGAACCTCCCGGTTCGCCGTCGCGTTCCCTGCCGCGCAGACCGACCGCGACATCACGCGTCTGGCCCATGAGGTCTTCGCGCTGCCCGGGAAGATTGCCGCCGCCCGCAAGCGCCGGATGGCCATCGCCCTCGATGAGTTTCAGGCGATCGCCACGTTCAACGGGGGCAGCGTGGAACATGCGCTGCGGGCCGCGGTCCAGGACCAACGGCAGGTCGGCTATGTATTCGCGGGCTCGGAGCCCTCGCTGATGGAACGCATGCTGACGTCGAAGCGGCCGTTCTACAAGGCCGGGCCGGTCATGCGTCTCGACAAGATTCACCCGGATGACTTTGCCGCGTTTCTCGAAGGCCGGTTCGGCGGCAGCGGCCTGCGGCCCGAACCCGGCCTCGGCACAGCCATCGTCGAGCTGGCCGGCAACGTGCCGTACGACGTGCAGCGGCTGGCGCATGAAACGTGGGACGACCTGCGCGCGGCCGGACGAAAGACCGCGACCGTGGACGACCTGCACGGCACGCTGACGCGCCTGCTCCAGGAACACGGACCGCTGTTTGAACACGCGTGGCAGCGGCTCACGCTGGCACAACGCGGCACGCTGCGCGCGCTCGTGCTGGAACAGGGCCGGGAAGTGCTGTCGGGCGATGTCCGGACGCGGCACCGCCTGGCCGGCGCGTCCAGCGTCCAGTCGTCGCTGGCCGCCCTGGTCAAGGCCGACGTGGTCACGAAGGACGGCCGCCGCTATGCCCTCGTCGATTCGCTGTTCCGCGAATGGGTGGC
>JANLHE010000109.1 GCA_024653875.1 Acidobacteriota bacterium | reverse complement strand
AACTGGACGCCCATCGTCCGTCACGGGTACCGCATCGGCGTGCCCGAGGCCGGCTACTACGAGGAACTGCTCAACAGCGACGCCACCGTGTATGGCGGCAGCAACGCCGGCAACGAAGGGGGCCGCCGGACCGAGGCCGTCCCCACGCACGGCCACATGCAGTCGCTGGTGCTCACGCTCCCGCCGCTGGCGGGAATCATTTTGAAGATCAAGAAGTCCTGAGGTCCTGGGCCGCGTGTACGATGTCACTGTGAGTGACGTCGTCGACACATATCGCTGGCTTGAAGATCCCGACAGTCCCGAGACCATCGCCTGGGTGACGGAACAGAATCGCCGCTCGGAGGCGTTCCTGTCGTCCATTCCTCAGCGCGACGAGATTCGCGCGCGGCTGACCGCGCTCTGGAACTACGAGCGCCGCAGCCCGCCGTCCAGGCACGGGGAGTGGTACCTCTTCTCCGCCAACAGCGGACTGCAACCGCAGGCGGTGCTCTACAAAACGCGCGGGCTCGACGAGGCGGCCGAGGTGCTGCTCGATCCGAACACGTGGTCTGACGACGGCACCATTGCGCTGGCGGCGACGAGCGTGTCGGAAGACGGCCGGCTGCTGGCGTACGCAAAATCGTCCAGCGGATCGGACTGGATGACCTGGCACGTGCGGGACATCGCCACGTCACGGGATCTGCCGGACGAGGTGTGCTGGTCGAAGTTTTCCGGCGCGGCGTGGGCGCACGACGGCGGCGGCTTTTATTACGCCGGGTACGCGCCGCCTGCGGGCGGCAACGTGTTCACGACCGTCAACACCAATCATGTGATCTTCTTTCATACGCTCGGTGACACGCCGCCGGATCGGGTGGTGTTCTCGCGCCCGGATCATCCCGACTGGCTGTTCTCGGCCGACGTCACCGACGACGGGCGGTTCCTGGTGATCACGCAGAGCCAGGGCACGCACCGGGAGAATCGGATCTTCGTCCAGGATCTGACGGTGCCGGACGCGCCGGTCCTGCCGTTTCTCGATCGCTTCGACGCCTCCTACCGCGTGGTGGACAACGACGCGGATGTCTTTCACGTCTGGACCGACCACGGCGCGCCGCGCGGGCGGCTGGTGTCCATCAGCCGCGGCCGGCCGGAGCCGGCCGCGTGGACGACCGTGATCGCCGAGCCGGCGGGCACCGATGTCCTGTCGTCGGTCGCGCGGGTGGGTGCCGCGTGGGTCGCGGCCTGGCGCACCGATGCGCACGAGCGCCTCTGCGTGCACGACCGCGACGGCCGGCTGCGCCGCGAGGTGCCGCTGCCCGCGCTGGGCGCCATCCCGGTGCTCACCAGTCGTCGCGTCGAGCCGGATGTGTTCTTCGCCTTTGCGTCGTTCACGTATCCCGGCACCATCTTCAGGCACACCGTGGAGACCGGCGTCACGACCCTGTGGCATCAGCCGGTGGTGGACTTCGAGCCCGGAGACTTTGAGACGCGGCAGGTGTTCTACACGTCGAAGGACGGGACGCGCGTGCCGATGTTCATCGTGCACAAGCGCGGGCTCGTGCTGGACGGCCGCCACCGCGCCTACCTCTACGGGTACGGCGGCTTCGACATCTCGCTGACGCCCGCGTTCTCCGCTTCGATCGTCGCCTGGATGGAGCGCGGCGGCATCTTCGCGCAGGCGAACCTGCGCGGCGGCGGGGAGTACGGCAAGGCGTGGCACGATGCCGGCCGCCTGCGCCACAAACAGAACGTGTTCGACGACTTCATCGCCGCGGCCGAGTATCTGATCCGCGAGGGCTACACGACGTCATCCCGGCTGGCGATCGGCGGCGGCAGCAACGGCGGCCTGCTCGTCGGCGCGTGCCTGACGCAGCGGCCGGACCTGTTCGGCGCGGCCGTCCCCGCCGTTGGCGTGCTCGACATGCTGCGCTTCCACAAGTTCACGATCGGCTGGGCGTGGACATCCGACTATGGCAATCCTGACGACCCTGACGATCGGGCCGTGCTGTTGCAGTACTCACCGCTCCACAACATTCGCCCGGGCGTCGCGTATCCGGCCACGCTGGTGATCACCGCCGATCACGACGACCGCGTGGCGCCCGCGCACAGTCACAAATTCACGGCCACGCTGCAGGACGCCCAGGCCGGGGCCGCGCCGATCCTCTCGCGCATCGACGTGAAAGCCGGCCACGGCGCGGGCAAGCCGACGGCCAAGGTGATCGACGAAAAGGCCGACGTCTGGGCGTTCCTGGAGGCGGTGCTTGATTGAGTCTGGGTCCCGGGTCCCGGGCGCCACGGCCGCGACGCCGCGGGAC
>JANLHE010000108.1 GCA_024653875.1 Acidobacteriota bacterium | reverse complement strand
CCGAGCGGCAACAGGGACAGACGGTTCCGGATCCCGTCGAACACGGGCTCGACTGGAGGGGACGGGGGTGTGGCGGGCGCCGGCGGCGTTGGAGGCGTGGCCGGTGGCGCAGGTGCCGGGGCGGGCGGGGCCGGTCGCGCCGGCGTCGAGAACAGATCGCGGAACAGGTCCTCACGGAACTTCGGCGTGCGGCGCGTCAGGTCCACGCGCGCCAGCTGGCCCGGCTCCGTCCGTTGGCGCGTGTCAAACAACACCGTGCGGCCATCGGGCGACCAGGCCATCGTGTTCGTGTACACATTCGACAGGACGCTGATGGGACGCGGCGGTCCCCCGGGTGCGCCCACGGGCACGAGGTGCACGTTCGAGAAGGACTTCGCGCCGATGGCAAACAGCGCGATCCAGGCGCCACCCGGCGCCCACACCGGCACGGGCGTATCGAGCGCGTCGGCAAAGGCGCCCGTCGCCAGCACACGTTCGGCGCGCGGTGCGAGCGTGAGCACGCGCAGCTCCCGGCGATTGCGCAGGAACGCGACCTGGCCGCCGTCAGGCGAGAACACCGGCGACATGTCGATGCCCGGCGCGCTTGTCAGCGGCGTTTCCTGATTGGCCACGAAGTCGAAGAGATACAGGCGCTGCGTGCCCTGCCGCGCGGCGACGTAGGCCACCCGGCGGCTGTCCGGCGCCCAGGCCGGTTGGGACACGATGCCCGATGCCGTCGTCACACGCGTCGCGTCGCTCGTCTCCTTGGCGGACGCGGCAAACAGGATGCCTCGCGTGACGAAGACGACCTTGCGGCCATCCGGGGACAAGGCAAGGTTTGAAAACCCGTTGGTCTGCCGCAGCCGCCCGGGCACCGGTGTGGCCGATGCGCCCTTGAGTCGAATGGGCACCTGACGCGCCACGCCCGTGGCGGGATCGCACGTCCAGACCCCGAACTGCCGCTCGAACGCCAGCACACGGCCGTTGGCCGACAGCGACGGAAACAGCACGCGTCCGCTGGTGAACGTGGTCAGCGCGCGGCCTGGCTCCAGCGCGGCGCCGGGCGCGGACCCGGCAGGGCCAGGCAACGGCCGCATCCAGAGGTTCTCCGCACCGCCGCGATCAGACACGTAATACAACCCGCGCCCATCCGCGCTCCACATCGGCCACACCTGGCGCGCGTCACGCGCGGTGAGTTGTTGATACGCTGGCGTGCCGTCCAGGCCGGACAGGAGCCACAACTCGGACTGATCGATGTGGCTGCTGCCGCGCCGCCACCACTGCGCGGACGCGATGCCCCGCGCGGCCACGACCAGCGCCTGTCCGTCGGGTGACGGCGCCACATGAAACTCGTTTGTATACCGATCCTCGCTGACCGGCATCGGCGTGCCGCCCTGCGCCGAGACGCGAAACACGTCGTTCATCCCCGCGATGTCGCGACTGGCGGACGAGAAGTAGACCCAGCGGCTGTCCGGCGACCATGCTTCCAGTGTCTCCGAGCCATCATTCGACGTCAGGCGCCGCAGCGCGCCCGTGTCCAGGCTGAGCACGTACAGGTCCCCGGCGCCCGTGCGCGTGGACATGAACGCGAGCGAGCGGCCGTCGGGCGAAAACAACGGGCGGCGTTCCGTGGCCTCGTGGGACACGAGTAACCGCGCCTCGCCTCCGGCGGTGGGCACGGACCAGATATCGCCGCCGGCCACGAACGCGATCTCGGCGCCGTCGGGCGAGACACCGGGTTCGGCGGCGGCCACGACGCCGGCGGGAGTTTGCGGGATCGGCGGCGGCGCAGCCGCCACGGCGGCGGACACGACGACGACCGACAGGGACACGACGCGCAGGGAGACAACCATGGCGGACACATTACATGAGGAAAACGTCCGGGAGCGAACAAGCCGCCCCGCCGAACAACCTCGCCCGTGGCACCCCCGTCTAACCACGGTCATGACACGCACACTGATTCGACCGCTGCTGGCGGGCATGGCCTTCATGCTCGCGATGGCCACCTGGACCCCGGTGACCGGCGCCTCGGATGCGCGCCCGGCCCCCGCCGCCCGCGCAGCGGCCCCGTCGATTGCCGCGCTGGCCATCGGCCCGGAGGCCACCGCCATTCAAATCGACGGCGAACTCAACGACGAGGTGTGGGCCAAGGCCCCGCTGACCAACGGCTTCGTGCAACGGACGCCGAGCGAGGGCGCAGCCGCGTCGCACGACACGGAGGTCCGCGTGGCGTACGACACCACGGCCCTCTACATCGCCGTCAACGCGCTTGATGCCGAGCCATCGAAAATCGTCGGCATCCTGACCCGGCGTGATGACTCGTCGCCGTCCGACTGGGTGTCCATCCACCTCGATTCGTTTCATGACCGGCGGTCCGCCTACGAGTTCGGCGTGAACGCGGTCGGGGTCAAGTACGACCGCTACTGGTTCAACGACGGCAACAACGACCGCGGCTGGGACGCCGTGTGGGACGTGGCTGT
>JANLHE010000106.1 GCA_024653875.1 Acidobacteriota bacterium | reverse complement strand
TCACCGCAAGGAAGTTTCCGATCACCGAGATATCGGGGTTGAAGACCTTGGATGAACCAGCGGGCGCTGCCTGCGGCGCGGGCGGCGCAGGAGCTGGCGCCGACGCCGGTGTGGACGCAGGCACGGCCTGCGCGAGCGCGACGGTGGCTAAAGCCGCCAGTAGAAACAGTGCAACAACACCCAATCGGACACACACACGAACCATAGACATGACCTCCGGCCTGAAACGGCCTCGCGGTGGGGGCATGGCCCCGCACCTCGCGTACCTCAGCGACGTATCGACGTGAGTTAGGGGGAAACGGCGGGCGGCGCTCTCAGCGGACCATCACACCGCGAGAGCAATCCGATCGAAGACTCGGGACAGCTGCCGGCAGAGGATGCCGGCAACAACACCACGGCGGCGGACATTGCGGGGGCCGTCTGCAGCCCACTGACCGCGCGAAGCCAGTGGCACAACACGCAGTGAAAGTCCGAGGAGGCGTCCTGGCGGGACCTGATCGTCTTACTGGTCCCGCCGGCCAACAACACCTGTTCGTCGGCGCCACAGTTCAGGTCCAGATCGTGCGCATTCAGCAGCGGCAAAGCGCAGGCGCCCAGGAATATCGCCAGCGATACCCAGCCAATCAACTTCCGAGCCGAACGCACCATTGTCTTGGGCATAACTGTAGTTCTGCCATCCAGAGCGGTCAAGGTACGACCGGGTGAGTCATCTCCACCTCAAGCCCGCCCGTGGCCGGCCGCCGGAAGGCCAATTGCAGCCCGAACCGGTGGCAGACCTCGTGGACCACGGCCAGGCCGAGGCCAATGTCGCCGCGCAAACCGGCGCCCCGACCCTCGTCTCCGCGGAATCGGCGCACCGCGTTGAGCTCGCGCAGTTCGGCATCGCTCGGATCGGGTCCCGTGTCGGACACGCGAAGCGACCAGGCGCCGTTCGCCGCCTGGCGCACGTCCAGCGTGATCCGTCCACCCTGCCGCTCACGCAGCAGCGCATTCGACAGAAGGTTGCGCGCGGCCTGTGCGAGAAACGCGGGATCCCCTTGCGCCACCACGCCCGCGTCAAGTCTGGCCACGTCGAGCTGGACGCCCTTCCTGCGCATGGCCGGCTCGAACTCATGCGCGGCGATCTGCGCGGCCGCCGCGACGCTCACCGGCACCTGCACGGCCTGCCCGGCATCGCGAAATCTCGCCCCGGTCAGCAGGTTGCTCAGGTGCAACGCGATCTCCGTGACCTGCACCACGTCGGCCGAGGACAACGACGACCGCAGCGGCTCATCCACTTCAGCCGACACATGCGAGACAAATCGCCGGAAGTCCGCCTCGCGATCGCGCACGTCCGTCTGCAGCCGCCGGATATCCATGGCGGCTTCGTTGAACGCAAAACCCAGGCTGCTGAGTTCGTCCCGGCCGCGCACGTCCGCCGGTTCCGTGTACTCCGTCCGCGCGGACGCGCGCATCGTGGAACCCAGCCGGCGGATGCGGCGATCGAGCGGCCACGCCACCATCAGCAGCACGAGAAACATCCCAGCCGTCAGGAACCCAAACACGCGCCCGCGCTCGGCCATCTGCCCGGGAGGCGGGTGCATGCGGAACAACAACACGGCGCAGGGGCCGGACCACCCGGTGGAAAACGCGGTCTGCACCCCGGTGCCCTCATCGGTCTCGAACGGCGCCGTGACCGATGGCGCGCCGCCCCGCAGCGCGGCACGCATCGGCTGCGGCAGCCGCGGCGCAGCGGTGCTCTGACCGATGTACTCAATGTCGTACGCAAAGAACTCGACCGGGCGCGGAATGGCGTCCGGGCGGGGCGCGAGCACCTCCCCGTCCGGTTGCGCCAGCAACGCGGCACTGGGCGCGGCCTCCCGCGGTCCCGCCAGGAACCAGTTCGGATTCGCCTCGCACCGCGCGCGGATCACATCCGTGGTCTGCGAGGCGGCCATTCGCTCAATCGCCAGCGCCCGATCCCTGGCCCGGACGCGCTCAATGCCCCACGACGCCGCGGCGGCCACCGCCAGCGCCAGCAGCAGGCTGAACAGAATGAGGCGGCGCAACAGCATTCGTTGAAGAATACGTCACGACCCAGGGCAGTGTTACGCCAGGCTTCGCCACACATACCAGCACGCGATCGACCGGTAGGGCTGCCACGCCCTCGCCGCGCGTTCCATCGTCCGCTCCGACGGCCGCCGCTTCATGCCCAGAATCCCCTGCATGCCCTTGACGATGCCGAGGTCGCCGGTGGGAAGGACGTCCGGCCGGTGCAGACAGAACATCAGGAACATCTGCGCCGACCAGCGGCCGAAGCCTTTCACCGCCACGATCGCCTCAATCACCTCATCGTCCGATTTCTGATGAAGGGAGGACAGATCGAGGCGGCCGCCGGCCACGCGATCGGCGAGGTCGCGCAGGTAGCTCACCTTCTGGCCGCTCAGGCCTGCCGTGCGGAGGTCCACGGGGTCGACGGTCAACAGGTGCCCGGCCGACAAGGTGGACACCAGCCGGAGCACGCGCGTGTGAATGGTGTCAGCGGCCCTGGTCGACAGCTGCTGCGACACCAGCGCGCGCACCATGGCGGCGAACGGGTCACGGGGCGTGAAATCCGGCCGGTTCCGGCCGACTCGCCGGATGACCTCGGCCAGCCGCGGGTCGGCCCGCATCAGGGCGCGACGGCCTTCTTCAAATTGCAGGTGAGGGTCTTTGGTGCGCGCGGCTGCACGCGATTGCACACCGATCCGGGGTCTGGACGCTGTTCGTGTTGGAGGCATGGGTGATCGAAACCGATAGCAGCTTACGATGTCTTTCGCCTGCCTTGAAAGCACCCAGACCGGAGTGAACCTGGCGTTCACGCGATTCTTCTTCGTGCGCCCGGCCCAGCTGGACGAGGGTGTGCGGCTGCGGCTGCGCGGCGTCGGGGACCAGCTGGCACGGGCGTTTTTCAATGTGTTCGACCTTGAAGGCGGCACCCGCGACTCGCCGCCGCACGAGATGATCCAGTTCCTGTCCTTGAACGGACACGGCACTGACGGGCAGCGGCCGGCGACGCACGTGGTGCAGGTCACCTCGAAATACCGACCGAGCCTGAACGACGCCGAGAAGGAACTGCGCCGGCGGGTCGGCGAGCTGGCGGAGATTTCCGTGCTCAACGGTGCGGGGCGTACGCCGCAGTACACGAGCGCCGAGATGTACACGTGGGCCTACGGGCAGGCCAAGCCTCGCGGCTCCGGCCGCGTGCTCAGCAACGCCATCATCATCCCCATTCGGAAGACCGCGGAGTGGTGGGCGATGCCGGCGATGGAACGGCATCAGTATTTCTATCCGCACCACGATCGCCAGACGGGGTGCGACGTCCGAGGGCACGCTGAACTTGGCCGTGCGGCCGTCGGCCGGATTCACCGCCGCGTCTTCTACAACCCGGACGGCGAGGGACGCCGGGGCGAGTGGGACTTCATCGCCTACTTCGAGTGCGCGGATGGCGACCTGCGCCTGTTTGACGACACGCTGAGCGCGATGCGCGACACCGCGAAGAACCCCGAGTGGAGGTTTGTCGAGGAGGGACCTTTATGGAAGGGGAAACGAACCCTACGCTGGTAAATGAAGCCGATCCAGGACCTTCTGCTTTCCTACCAGCTCCAGCACCTCAAACAACCCGGGGCTGACGGCCTGCCCCACCACGGCGACCCGCGTCGCGTGGATGAGGATGCCCGGCTTGATACCCCGATCGGTGGCGAGCGCGCGGAGCGCGGCTTCAGTGGCGGCGGGTTCCAGCGACGGCAGGGCACGCACAACGTCGCGCCACGCGGCGAGGTGGCCGGCCACGCCCTCGCCCCTGAGGTGCTTGGCGACGGCGGCCTCGTCATAGACGACGTCATCTGACACAAACGGCGCCAGCGCGGGCACGATGTCGTGCAGTTTCTTCGCGCGCGGCTTCAGCAGGTCAATCACGCGCCCGATCCACTCCTGCTCCGTGGTCAGGAACGAGTCGCGCCACAGGCCTGCTGTGTCAATCGCGGGGCGCAGCCGGCGGAGGATTTCGGCGGCCGGCAGCCGCATGATGTGCTGCTGGTTGAACCAGTCGAGTTTGTCGATGTTGAACACGGCGTTGCCGCCGCTGATGCCGTCCAGCGTGAACCGCTCGATCAATTCCTCGCGGGAAAAGACCTCCTGGTTCCCGCCGGGTGACCACCCGAGGAGCGCCAGGAAGTTGATCATCGCTTCCGGCAGATAGTCCCGGGTTTCGTAGTCGCCCACCGACGTGGCGCCGTGGCGTTTGCTCAGGCGCTTCTTGTCCGGCCCGAGGATCAACGGCACGTGGGCGAATTCCGGCACCGGCGCGCCCAGGGCTTCGTATAACAGCACCTGCTTGGGCGTGTTCGAGATGTGGTCGTCGCCCCGCACTACCTGCGTCACCGCCATCTCCGCATCGTC
>JANLHE010000104.1 GCA_024653875.1 Acidobacteriota bacterium | reverse complement strand
ACTTCCTCGGGCGTGAGGTACGCGCTCATCGGATCGAGCCCGTCCGCCAGCCCGCGCATCGCCCCTTCCATCACCTTGTCCGGATCCACGTTCTCCACGTAGCTGGACACGATGAGTTGCATCACGTCCTCGAAGACGCGCAGGTGCGTGAAGGCCTGGTCCGGTCGAGGCGCCGCCTTGGCGCTGAGCAGGCCGCCCACGGAGACCAGGACCACCAGCGGGGTGGACACCAGGAAGACGAGCCAGCGTGACTTGGAGGTCATGACCAATGATACGACCTCTGAGGTCGTTTCCGGAGTCACCGCATCGGAAACGACCTCAGAGGTCTTTATTTCCACAACCCGCGGCCGTCGATGGCGCCCGGCACCGTGACGCCGAAGTGCTTCAGGACGGTCGGGGCGATGTCGATGATGTTGGCCCGGCCGTTCGCGTCCGTCGTGATGGGCTGGTTGGTGATGAGCACGCCGGCCGTGCTGGCGAAGTCAAACCCGCCATGGTCGCCCGACCACTTCTTCATGTTCGGATACACGATCCCCTGCGGCGATCCGCCCAACGTCGTCTGCCACGAGACCCGGTAGCCGTCGGCAAAACCCACCTGCAGATCCGAGGCATTGTGCAGGTACTCGCCGGCGTACACGTCGTCGCGTTTGTACACGTTGGTGACGATGGGCTCGCCGGTGTCCGGGTCGCGCAGGCCGGCCATAAGTCTGGCACTGAGGTCGGTGGCCAGGGCGCGGTATTCCTCGCCGGTGGACACGATACCCTGACCCTCTCGGCCGCGCAGGTTGAAGTAAATCTGTCCCAGGCCCATCGCGTAGGCGCGTGTGCGCGACCAGTCCACGTTCTCCCAGAACTGGCCGCCGCCGAACAGATCGTCCAGCGTCTTCTCGTCCACCTTCTCCTGGCCCTTGAGCACCATGAAGCCCTGCTGCACCAGCCAGGTGTTCATGTTGACGGCCTTCCGCCACGAGTGGAAGCCGTGGTCGGACACGATCATCAGCGTGGTGTCGCTGCCAATCTGATCGAGAACCTCGCCGATGAACTGGTCGGATCGGCGATAGGTGCGGAGGATGGAGTCGCCGTAGGCGGCCGCCCCGGCGGCGTCGTGCAGCGGGTGCGTGGTGTCGCGGTGCCGCCACATCATGTGCTGCACCCGGTCGGTGGACTCGATGACGCCGATGAGCAGGTCCCACGAGCCGGACGTCAGGCGGTTGAGGATGACCCGCGCGCGATCGTCGAACGCGCGGTAGAGGTCGTCCATGAACGTGGCTTCGCTCATGCGGTCTTCGTTGAGCGGCCAGGTGGCTTCGGCCCAGCCGAGCGTGCGGAACGGGCCGAGCGACGCGTAGAGGTCGCCCGCGAACCGCGACGGAGAGGACATGGGCACCGGCGGCGCGTCGGGTTTCCAGTTGACCGGCGAGACGTACACCTGCAGATCGTCGTCCGCCTTCATGAGGTGGATCTGCGCCATGCCCTCCACGGTGATGAACAGGTTGATCCGGAATTCGAGGTTGATCCACTTGCTCCACTCGCCGGCTTTCAGCGTGATCTTCTGCCCGTCCACATCGATGTCGGCCGCGCCCCGTCCCTTGCTCCACGTCATCGTCACCGGCAGCGTGACGTCTTCCTGTGTTTCGAGTTCCGCCAGGGTGGTGCGGTCGGTGTCGCTCGGCGCGCCCTTCGCGCGGAGGGCCGTGAGCCTGGCGCGCACGATGGGGTTGGGCGGTCCCACCAGCACGGTGCGCGCGGTGGCGCCGTCAAACGCCAGGCGCTTGAGGATGCCGCCGAACTCGGTGTTGCCCTCCTCGAAGCGGCTCAAGTCCGTCGCGTAATAGTGAAACGTGCCCATCGTCCCGCGGATGTCGGGCAACGGTAGGCCCGCCAGCAGTTCGCCGTTCGGCACGTCCTCCGGGGGAAAGGTGACCGGCACGGTCAGGATGCTGCTGCGGACGCCGGCCTGGCCCGCGGTAACCCAGAACGACGTGCCGCCACGCAGGGACGTGATCTTCGGGCGCGAGGTCGGGATCCAGTTCCACAGGAACGTCGGCGGCGTGCGGGTCACCATGCCCAGGTCCGGCATGTACGTGGTCGTGTCGCGCACGAGGAAGTCGTAGATGTTGTGTTTGCCCGGGTTCACGCCGGTGGCGAACGATGCCCAGGCGGTGGGGGACTCGGGCGACACCGTGGTGTCGAGATCGTAGAGTCCGCCGGCGTTCATCACCTTCGCGAGGTTCGGCAGCTGCCCGGCCGCCATGAACTCGCGGACCAGATCCGGGTCCATGCCATCAAAGCCGATGATGACGAGTTTCTTGCGCCCTGTGTCCGGCGCTGGCGCCGGCTGCCCGCACGCCCAGACGGCTGCGAGCGCGGCCACGATGCCACTGAGGAGGATCCGCTTCACCATTGGGCGACATTCTACCCGCTCCCGGCGTGTACACTTTCCCTCGTGCGATTTCTGGGAGTGGATTACGGCGCCAGGCGCATCGGCCTGGCACTGTCCGATTACACCGCGACGCTGGCGCGGCCGTGGCAGATGATTCCGGCCACCGGCAGCCCCGCGCGCGCGGCCGCGGCCGTGGCCGATGTGATCGCCCGATTACGTGCATCCGACGACCCCGATCTCGACGGGATCGTCGTCGGCCTGCCGCGGCGGTTGAACGGTGACGACACGGACCAGACCCCGCAGGCGCGCCTGTTCGTGCGCGCGCTGGCCGGCCTGACCGGCCTGCCCGTGGCGACCCAGGATGAACGGCTGACCAGCGTGGAGGCCGAGGCGAGGCTGGCCACGCGCGAGCGTGACTGGCGCAAGCGCAAGGCGCTGCTTGATGCGGAGTCCGCCTCGATTCTGCTGCAGGACTTTCTCGACGTCCGAGGGCGCGGGCAGGCGCCCGGAGACGGCGTATGAAGAAGCTGCTCGTGGTGATCGTCGTCCTGGTGCTGGCCGGCGCCGCCGCGGCCTGGTGGGGACGCGAGATGTTGAACACGCCATACCGCGGGTTCGACGCCGCGGAGGTGTTCGTCGAGATCCCGCCGGGCACGGGCGTGGCGGCCATCGGCGAGCGCCTGGCGGCCAGCGGCATCGTGCGGCACGCGCTGCTCTTCCGCGTGGCCGCGCGTCTGTCCGGCGCCGAGCGCACGCTGCAGGCAGGCGAGTACCGGTTTGCGGAGGCGGCGACGCCGGAGCAGATCGTCGAGCGGCTGGCGAGAGGCGACGTGTACACACGCGCGGTGACGTTCCGCGAAGGCCTGACCATGTGGGAGATGGCCGACGTGTTTGCCGCGGGCGGTCTGGGGACGAAGGACGAGTTTCTGGCCGAGGCGCGCGATGTCTCGCGCATCAGCGCCATCGACCCCGAGGCGTCATCGCTCGAGGGGTATCTGTTTCCGGATACGTATCAGGTGCCGCGCGCCGCCGGCGCGAAGGGCACGGTGGACGCGATGGTCGAGGGGTTTCTGCGCGCGTTCGACGCGGACCTGCGCGCCGCGGCCGCCGCGCGCGGCATGAGCCCGCGCGAGGTGGTCACGCTGGCATCGCTGGTGGAAAAGGAAACGGCCGCGCCCGGCGAGCGCCCCGTGGTCTCGGCCGTGTATCAGAATCGCCTGCGGATCCGCATGGGACTGCAGTGTGACCCGACCGTGATTTACACGCTGCTGCTGGCCGGCCGCTGGAATGGCAACCTCACGCGCGAGAACCTGCGCATCGACTCGCCGTACAACACCTACCGCTACGCCGGCCTGCCGCCGGGCCCCATCGCCGCGCCCGGCCGCGCGTCACTCGAGGCGGCCGTGAAGCCGGCGACCGTGCCGTACCTGTACTTCGTCAGCCGCAACGACGGCACGCAC
>JANLHE010000103.1 GCA_024653875.1 Acidobacteriota bacterium | reverse complement strand
GGCGGATTTGGCGGCGGACGATCCGGAGGCGGCGGGTCGTCCGGCGGCTGGTAGCCGCATTCGGGTAGAGTGCGATCATCATGATGATGAGGAGGAGCTTCGATATGACTCTCTGGGCACGGATGCGGCGCGTGGTGGGCGGGATGCTGGTGGTGGGCACGGTGGCGTTCGCCGGATCGGGGTGTTCGTACAACACCTTCACCAGCCAGGAGGAAGGCATCAAGGGACAGTGGGCCCAGGTGGACAATCAGCTCCAGCGACGCACCGACCTGATTCCGAACCTGGTGGAGACCACCAAGGGCTTTGCGCAGCAGGAGAAGGACGTCTTCGGCGCCGTCGCCGATGCCCGCGCCAAGATGGCCGGCGCGTCCACGCCGGCGCAGAAGATCGAAGCCGCGAACATGGAGACCAGCGCGCTGGCGCGGCTGCTCGTGGTCGTCGAGAACTATCCGCAGTTGAAGTCCGACGCGACGTTCGCGCGCCTGATGGACGAGCTGGCCGGCACCGAGAACCGGCTCGCCACCGAACGCATGCGCTACAACGAGCGCGTGCAGGCCTACAACACGCTGCGACGCCAGTTCCCGTCGAACGTCACCGCGAAGCTCTTCAGCTTCGCCGAATATCCCTACTGGGAAGTGCCGGCTGACGCGAAAACCGCCCCCAAGGTGAACTTCGGCAAATGATCCGCGAGGTGCTGCTGGCGGAATTCGACCACGAGCTGGCGGTCACGCGCCGGATGCTGGAGCGCTGCCCCCCCGTGTTTGCGTGGGCGCCGCACCCGCGCTCGTTCACGCTCGGGGGGCTGGCCACGCACCTGGCGCGCCTGCCCCACTGGGGTGAGTGGATCCTGAACAAGGACTCGTACGATCTCGTCCGCGACAACGCGCCGCACGCGCCGGCCTACACCTCGGTCGCCGAGGTGCTGTCCGTGTTCGACAGGCACGTCAGCACGGTGCGCGCGCTCCTGGTCGGCAAGAGCGACGGAGAGCTGGCCGCGCCGTGGGCGCTGCGCCGCGACGGCAGCCTGCTCATGACCCTGCCGCGGCTGTCCGCGTTCAAGACGTTCGTGGTGAACCACGCCATCCACCATCGCGGCCAGTTGAGCGTGTATCTCCGCCTGCAGGACGTGTCCGTTCCGGCGATTTACGGCCCGTCGGCCGACGAAGGCGCGTGACCGCCCGCGCGCGCCTGGCCGTGACGGCCCTGGCCGGTGTCCTGGCGTTCCTGCTGCTCGCCACCGCCAACTCCGGCGGCTACCGCTACGGGGTGTCCGATCAGGCCTTCTACATGCCGGCCGTGGAGCAACGGCTGACACCGGGCCTGTTCTCCAGGGACGGGGCCCTGCTGGACGCGCAGTCGCGGCTCATGGCGTCCGATGATTTCATGGCGGCCGTGGTCAGCCGCACGGGCGCCTCCCTGCCCTCCGTCGCGCTGATGCTCTACGTCGTCACGCTGCTCCTGCTCATCGTCGCGGCGGCCGCCTTCGGACGGGGCCTTGGGTATTCGTGGTGGGCGGTGGCGCTGTTCGGCGTCCTGCTGACCTTCCGCCATCGCATCGCCAAGACCGGCGCGAACTCGCTTGAAGGCTACATGCATCCGCGGCAACTCGCC
The DNA here is from genome assembly GCA_024653875.1 of Acidobacteriota bacterium. Taxonomy (GTDB): domain Bacteria; phylum Acidobacteriota; class Vicinamibacteria; order Vicinamibacterales; family SCN-69-37; genus SYFT01. The sequence continues at coordinate 1,930 of JANLHE010000103.1, read as the reverse complement.
TTCGGTGTTGGTGTTGCCGCGCTCGCCTGCGTGGTGCGAGGGCGGCACGGCCTCGCCCTGGCGCTGGTCGTGCTCTCCGGCGTCATCCATCCAACCACCGCGCTCTGGTTCGGCATCGTCGTCGGCGTGGCCGCCTTCGTCAGCCAGCCGCGCTGGCGGCCGGCGCTCGCCACCCTGGTTGTGCTGGGCGCCGCCGGGGCCCTGTGGGCGGTCACCGCCGGCCCGCTCGCGGGCCGGCTCATCACGATGGACGCGGTGTGGCTGGGGGTCCTCGAATCAAAGGACTATCTGTTCCCCGCGCAGTGGCCGCTCGACGCCTGGCTGCTCAACCTGGCGTACCCCGTGGTCATCGTGGCGATCTGGCGCCTGCGGGCGGCACGCGGACTGGCGGGTCCCCACGAACGCGGGATGGTCATGGGCCTGCTCGCCCTCGTGGTGCTCTTCCTGATCTCCGTCCCGCTCACCATGCAGCGCCTGGCGCTGGCCGTGCAATTGCAAATCACGCGCGTGTTCTGGGTGCTGGACTTCGCGGCCCTGGCCGGGGTGGCGTGGTGGATCACGCAATCTCGGCGCGCCGCCGTCGCGGCCCTCGCCATCCTCGGCGTGGCCTCGGCCGCGCGCGGCTACTATCTGCTTGAAGTGGACCAGCCCGAGCGCGCACTGGTGCGCGTGTCACTCCAGGAGACGCCGTGGGTGGACGCCATGCGGTGGCTCCGGTCACAGCCCGCCGGCTGGCACGTCCTTGCGGATCCCGGGCACGCGTGGAAGTACGGCAGCAGCGTGCGCGTGGCCGCCGGCAGGGATACCCTGCTGGAATCGGTCAAGGACAGCGCCATGGCCCTCTACAGTCGCGACGTCGCGCTGCGCGTGGCCGACCGCACCGGGGCCACCGCTGATTACGATCAGTTGACCACCGCGCGCGTGCGCGCGCTTGACGCGGCGTATGACCTCGACGCGGTCGTCGTGGACAGCAGCCACGCCCTTGACCTCCCGCTCCTCTATCGCAACGCCGGCTTCGCCATCTACGATGTTCGCTGATTCCGTGTTTGTCCCCGCGCCCGCGCTCTCCCGGGGGCACGTGATGACGGTCTATGCCTGGGCCCTCCGCCGCCGGTACCCGGGACTGCCCGCGCCCGAGATCCGGTTCCCGCGCGTGGACCCAGAAAGCCAGGTCCGCGCGGACTGTTACTGGCAGGCCGATCGATCCGCCTGCCCCACGCTGCTCGGCCTGCACGGACTGGAGGGCTCCTCCGAAGCGCACTACATGCGGGGCGTGGCGCACAAAGCCTGGCGGCGTGGGTGGAACGTCGTCCTGCTGAACCAGCGCAACTGCGGCAACACCGAGCACCTCGCACCCGGCCTCTACCACTCGGGCCTGACGGCCGATCCGGTCGCCGTCCTGCGTGGGCTCGTCGCGACCGAGGGGCTCACCCGCATCGCGATTGTCGGGTACTCCCTTGGAGGCAATCTGGCGCTGAAACTGGCGGGGGAACTCGCCGAGGCGCCGGACCTTCCCATCGTGGCCGTGGCCGCGGTCAGCCCGACCGTTGACCTGTCATTGTGCGTGGACGCCATCGAGTGGCGTCAGAACCGGTTGTATCAGTGGAACTTCGTCCACGGCCTGAAGGCCCGCATGCGCCGAAAGGCGCGGGCGTTTCCCGGCCGCTTCGATCTCGCGCCGCTGCGCGCCATCCGCACGATTCGCCAGTTTGACGATGCCTATACCGCGCCGTCGCATGGGTTCGGCACGGCGGCGAACTACTACGCGCAGGCCGCCGCCCGGCGCGTAATCGATCGCATCACGATCCCGGCACTCATCATCGCGGCCGAAGACGATCCGTTCGTGCCGATCTCGCAATTTCAGGGCGATGACGTACGGGCGAACCCGCACCTGCGCGTCTCGCTCCAGCGGCACGGCGGGCACTGCGGG
>JANLHE010000102.1 GCA_024653875.1 Acidobacteriota bacterium | reverse complement strand
TGACGCCCGCCCGCCGGGGCGCCACCAGGCGCCGACAGAATGGACGGCGCTGGTGCCGCGCGCATGTCCCAGCACACGGTCTGGATTCCAGCCTGATTGCGCGCGGCAGGAATCTGAATCGTGCGGATGTCCTTACCCGCCGTGTCCGTGATCTTCAGCGACAGCGCGCCCACCGGCTTCTTCAAGTGGAACTGAATGACGGCGTCGATCGGTGGATTCTCACCGACAAACAGATTGTGGCCCCAGAATTCATCATTCTGGTGATCCTTCGATCGCCACTGCAGCGCAGGACCAATCGAGAACAACGTCGCGTCGGCAGCGGCCGCCTGCGCCGCCGCGAACTCCTGGATGGGCTCGAGGTGATCCAGGATCCACAAGGCCCGGCCGTGCGTGGCCACGATCATGGCGTTGTCACGCGGATGAATCGTGATCTCGTCCACGCGCACCGTCGGCAGGTTCGCCTTCAGGCGCTTCCAGCTCTTGCCGCGATCCATCGTCAGGAAGATTCCGGTCTCGGTGCCGGCGTACAGCACGTCGGCGTTCTTCGGGTCTTCGGTCAGCGTCTTCACCACTTCACCGCTCAGGTTGCCGTTGAGCGAGCGGAAGGTGGCCCCGAAGTCGGTGCTCACCCACATGTACGTCTTGAAGTCATTGAGGCGATGCGCGTCAACGGTGACATAGACCGTGGCGGCGTCGTACCTGGACGGCACGACCTCTGAAATCCAGACCCCTTCGGGCAGCCCGGGGATGTTCGCGCTCACGCGGTTCCAGGTCTTGCCGCCATCCTTCGACACGCTCACCACGCCGTCGTCGGTCCCCGTGTAATAAACGCCAGCCTGTTTCGGTGACTCCGCCAGCGAGACAATCGTCGGCCAATTGGAGATGCCGTCGTTGCGCGCGATGCGGATCTCGGTGCCGCGCTTGCCCATCACCGCGACCTCGTTGCGGTCGGCGTTGGTGGTCAGGTCGGGACTGATGACCGACCAGGAATCGCCGCGATCGCTCGACCGGAACACCTTGTTGGCGGCCGCGATGATCGCGCCATTTTCATGCGGCGAGAAGATCAGGGGCGTGTCCCAGTTGAAGCGGAACGGCAGCGCGCCATCGGCCGCCGGCGGATCCGTGTTCGCAAACGTCGGGCGAATCCCGCGGCTTTCACCGGTCTCGGCGTTTTTGCGCGAGATGTTGCCGTCCTGCGACTCGCTGTACACGATGTTCGGGTTGATCGGATCCACGAGGACGACGAACCCGTCGCCGCCCTGCACCTGATAAAAATCGCTGTTCAGGATGCCGCGCGTGAAGCGCGTGGCGCTGGGTCCGCACCAGTTGTAGTTGTCCTGCAGGCCGCCGCACACGTTGTACGGCCACGCCATGTCCACGCTCACGTGGTAATACAGCGCCAGCGGCAGGTTGTTGTGCTGCGCCCAGGTCTTGCTCTGGTCGTACGAGACGGCCACGCCGCCGTCACCCCCAATGAGAATGTGGTTCGGGTTGTCGGGGTCGATCCAGATGGCGTGAATATCGTCGTGAATGGCCTGCGCCGCGTCCGTCGCGAAGGACCGGCCGCCGTCGACCGTCATGTGCATGCCCACGCCGCCCATGTAGACCGTCTCTGGATTGTCCGGGTCGATGCGGACCTGGCTGAAGTACATCGGGCGTGGATTGACGGTGTTGACCTGGCGCCATGACGCGCCGCCGTCATCCGAGCGATAGAGACCGGTGGGCCGCGGGCCCGCCGGCGCGCCGCCCCGTCCCCCCTGCGCGCCCGCCGCGCCCGCGGGTGCGGCGCCGCCGGCGCCACGGCCACCGGGCGCCGCCACCGGGCCTTCACCTTCGACCAGCGCGTACACGAGATTCGCGCTGCGGCGATAGACATCCAGCGCGATGCGCCCCATGTCGCCGGTGGGCAGACCGCCCTGCAGCCGCGTCCAGGTCTCGCCGCCGTCGGTGGACTTGAACACGCCGCTGCCCGGGCCGCCGCCGTTCATGCAGCACTGCGTGCGGCGCCGCTGATACATGGTGGCGAACAGGGTGTTGGTGTTGGTCTCGGCCATGACCAGGTCATTCGCGCCGGTGTCCGCGTCGCCCTTGAGCACGAGCTTCCATGTGGCGCCGCCGTCGGTCGTCTTGTACACGCCGCGATCGCCGCCGGGCCCCCACAGCGATCCGGTCGCGGCCACGAACACCACGTTGTTGTCCGTCGGGTGAATGACGATGCGGTTGATGTGGTACGAGGCGGGCAACCCCATGTGCTTCCAGGTCTTGCCGCCGTCGGCGGACTTGTAGACGCCGTTCCCCCACGAGGTGCTCTGCCGGTTATTGGCCTCGCCGGTGCCCACCCAGACGAGGTCGGGGTTCGATTGCGATACGGCCACGTCGCCCACCGACATCAGGCCCTGATCTTGAAACTGCGCCTCGTAGGTCGCGCCGTTGCTGGTGGTCTTCCACACGCCGCCGTGCGCGGTGCCCACGTAGAAGATCGCCGGGTTCTTCTCGTAGACCGCGAAATCGGAGATGCGTCCCGACATGGTCGCCGGGCCGATCGACCTGAAGTGCAGGCTGTCGAACGGGTCAGCCTGGGCGGTGCCGGCCTGCGCCGCCAACGGACCGCGAACATTTCCAGCAAACGCCACGCCAAGCACCAGCGCAGCCAATCCAGCAAGTCGAAGTTGCTTCAACATTCACCCTCCCAGGCGGAACCAGAAACCCACAAGCGTGCGGATTATAGCCCGGCGGTTATGATCACTGGACCATGACGACCGCGGCCGAACCCACCCCGCCCCCAGCCCGCAGGCGCGCGGACATTCCAGTGGAATACACCTGGAACCTCGCCGACATTTACCCGAACTGGGAGACATGGGAAGCCGACCGCGCGCTGCTGGAGGCGAAAATCGAGGCCTACGCGGCGCTCAAGGGCACCCTGGCGCAAAGCCCAGCGCACTTGCTGGCCGCGTTCCGCCTGGGCGACGCCCTGGAGCAGCTCGCCCACACCGTCTACTTCTACCCGTCGCTGAGGTACGACGAGGATCAGCGGAACAACGAGATCAACGCCCGGCGCCAGTCCGTGGAGGCCCTGTTTGCCCGCTGGCAGCAGGCCCAGTCCTGGTTCAATCCCGAATTGCTGGCGGTCCCGCTTGAAACCATCCGCGGCTGGATGGAGCACGACGGCGCGCTGGCGGTGTACCGGTTCGCCATTGAGGAGGTGTACCGGCAGCAGGAACATGTGCTCGACGAGCCGGGCGAGCGCCTGCTTGCGCTGGCCGCGCGGCTGACCTCGGCGCCGGGCGAGGCGTACATGGCGCTCTCCACGTCGGACGCGTCGTTTCCGTCCGTCACCCTCAGCACCGGCGAAACGGTCACGATGTCGTACGGCCAGTACCGCGCGGTGCTCGCCACCAACCGGAACCAGGCCGATCGCCGCAGCGCGTTCCTGGCGCATTACGGGACGTACGCGGGCAACATCAACACCTACGCGTCGCTCTACCACAGCGTGTGCCAGCGCGATTGGTTCGCGGCGCGCTCCCGCGGGTACGGCAGCACCCTCGAGGCGGCGCTGCATGGCAATGCCATCCCCGTCGCCGTCGTCGAGAACCTGATCTCCGCCGCGCGCGCGGGCGTCGATCCGATGCGGCGGTACCATCGGCTTCGCCGCAACCGGCTGAAGCTTGATGCGTACTACCCGTACGACTTCACGATTCCTTTGGTGGAGTGGAATCACCGCTACGAATACGCGTCAATCCTCGCGCCGATTGTCGACGCGGTCGCGCCGCTCGGCGCGGAGTATCAAGCCCGCATGCGCAGGGGTTTTGCGGAACGCTGGGTGGACGTCTTCGAGAACGACGGCAAACGCAGCGGCGCCTATTCCGCCGGCGTGTACGGAAAGCACCCGTACATGCTGATGAACTGGAACGAGACGCTCGACGATGTGTTCACGATGGCGCATGAGATGGGCCACTCCATGCACACGCTGTTCTCGCACGAGACCCAGCCGTTCGTCTACTCGGACTACACGATCTTCGTGGCGGAAGTCGCCTCGACGCTCAACGAAGCGCTCCTGCTCGATCACCTGCTGGCCCGCGCCGCCGACGCCACCGAGCGATCGGTCCTGCTCCAGCACGCGATCGACAACATCACCAGCACCTTCTACACGCAGGTCATGTTCGCGGACTTCGAGTTGCAGGTGCACCGCCGGGTGGAGCGCGACGAGGCGGTCACCGCGGAGGTCCTCAACGCGATCTACAGGGACCTGTGCGAGGCGTACTACGGCGATGCGGTGGACCTGGAACCGCTGACGCCCATCACCTGGGCGAGAATTCCGCACTTCTACAACACGCCGTTCTACGTGTACCAGTACGCCACGTGCTTCGCCTCGGCCGCGCAGCTGGCCACGACGATCACCGACGGACCCGAAGAGGTTCGCAAGACCTCGCGTGATCGCTACATCGCGCTTCTGTCAGCCGGAGGCAACGATCATCCGATGCGACAACTCGCGAAAGCGGGCGTTGACTTGTCGCAGCCGGGCACGGTCGGCGCCGTGGTTGGACAACTCGACCGATTGGTCTCGCAGCTCGAGCAGATCTGAGCGAACCGCAGTCACTTCCGCCCTGACAAACCGGCGGACCGCATACTCCACCGGTTCCACTCGCTTGGATTGTCAATTCACCTCCCCGGATCTGGTCCCCGACCCGATCCGGATCATGGGTGCCGGCCTGACTCGTAACTGGTTGAAAGCAAACGTACAACCACGCCTCGTGCCGGCGTCTGCCGGAGCCGCGCGTGTACGGCACGGCCTTTCCTTATAAGCCCGGCCAAAGGCCTCCTGACCCCTATGGGAATTCTCGACAAACTCAAGCCGCAACCTCGCTGGAAGCACGCAGACCCCGCTGTTCGACGGGAGGCGCTTCACGAGCTGAACGATCAGGTCGAGTTGGCGGTTCTGGCCGAACGTGACGCGGATGCCACGGTCCGGCGCGGCGCCGTTGATCGGGTGACGGATCCCGCCGTACTGGGTCGCGTGGCCGCATCCGACAGCGATTCCGCGGTTCAGGACGCGGCGGCGGACCGGCTCCTGTCGATCGCCGGCGACGAGGCCCAGCCGGCGGCGGCGGCCGCGGCGGCCGGC
>JANLHE010000098.1 GCA_024653875.1 Acidobacteriota bacterium | reverse complement strand
TCCGCATGACCCATCCGATCGGCGCGCAGCAGGTACGCGCCCCCGGGCCGATGCTGCCACGTGCTCCAGGGGCCGTCGTCGAGCACGGCGGCGAGCGAGGCCTGCATCTCATCGAGGTACCCGATCGGATGCTCGTTGATGATCACGACGTCGGCGCTCAGGCCCTTGAGGCGCCAGTATTCCTGCGCCTGCAGCACCTGGCGCACCAGCACCACGTCGTCGTCGGCAAAGACCCGGACGAGCAGGATTGGCAGGTCACCGGAAATCGAGTGTGGCCAGAGTTCGGACTGGCCAAGGGTGTTGGCGGCGACGATGTCGGCGGTGGCGCGGAGCGTGCCGTCGGTGCCAAGGACGCGCGAGGCAAGGCGCTCGAAGAGCACCGCCTCGTCGGCGGAGATGTTGAGATGGCGCAGGCCGCTCTGCGCATGGGTCATGGCCAGGGCGAACGTCCGCGCGGCGGCCGCCGGGTCGTGGTACTTGCGGGCGAGGGCTTCCGCGGTCCCGCGGTCCGGAGCCATCCCCGTGGCAAACGACAGGCGCGCCGTCGCGCCGGGCACGAGACGCACGCGCTGGCGCAAGGAGACGATGGGATCGAGGACCACGCCGGTGGTGCCCGACAACGCCCGTCCGTCCATGGCCTGCGGGTCGCGCGGCGTGCGGCCCCGACCGAGGAAGCGGGCCCGATCCGTCTCCCACTCGATCGGCCCCTGCGGCCGCGCGTCGAGGGTCAGGGCGTGAAAGGCCCAGGCGGCCACGTCGCGCGGATCGCGCGGACGCCGGTGGCAGAGCAGCGCGGCGCTGTCGGCCAGATACTCGGTCTCGATGAACAGCTTGCCGAAGGCCGGATGCGCGAAGTCGTTGGCGCGCGACGTCAGCACGATTTCGGCATAACTCGTGATGTCGAGCTCGCGCACCCGCGTGCCCAGGTTCCGCACCGTCAGCCGCCGCACCTCGACGTCGTCTTCGGTGGAGACCGCGATGTCGAGGTGCGTGGCCACCTCGTCGTCGCGCCGGCGGAAGCTGACGCGGTCGGCGGCAAACGTGACGGCATAGTCCTCGGGCTCCCGCTGGACTGGCTGATGCGTCGCGGACCACATGACGCCGCTGCGCACGTCGCGCAGGTAGATGAACTGCCCGTCGGCATCGCGCGTCGCATCGCGGCGCCATCGGGTCACCGGCAGGCCCCGCCACACGCTGGTGCCGCCGCCCGCGTTGGTGATGGAGGTGACGTAGGCGCCGTTGGACAGGAACTGGGTGTGCGGCCACAGCGTGTGGGGCGTGCGGTACCGGCGCACGGGCGCCGAGGGCAACGGCGCCGCGATGCGCGAGTCGTCGGTGGGCCGCGGTTCGATGGTGGGCCGGTCGCGAGGGAGCCGTTCCTGCAGCAGAAGCTCGGTGGCCTGCACGCGGGGCTCGGCATGAAAACGTTCGATCATCCGATCGCCGAGCAGGGCATTGGTCAGCGCGACCAGCGTCATGCCCGCGTGATGGGCCAGGTAGGTGGGCACCACGACGCCGACGGGGCGGCCGGCGTCCGCGCCGCTCACAACCGCATCCGGTCCCCGCGGGGTGTAGTCGATCGCGTCGAAGAATCCGTACTCGCCTTCCAGGCCGAGCGCGCCGAGCTCACGCAGGTTGGCCGTGCTCGCGGCGGGATCGACCATCAGCGCCAGCGCCGTGGCGTACGGGGCCACGACCACTTCATCGCCCAGGCCGCGCTTGAGACCGAGTCCGGGCACGCCGAATGCCTTGTATTGATAGTGGCCGTGCCGGTCGACGAGGTTGAACGCGGACTCCGAGATGCCCCACGGCACGCCGCGCGCGGCGGCATAGTCCATCTGGCCGAGCACCACCATCCGGCACGATTCGTCGAGCAGCGTGTTCGGGTAGGTGCGCATGACCAGCAAGGGCATGAGGTACTCGAACAACGTCGCGCTCCAGGACAACAACACAGGCGCGCCGCGCACGCTGGTGATGGACCGCCCGAGATGGAACCAGTGTTTTTCGGGCACGTCTCCCTTGGCGATGGCCAGGAAACTGGCCAGCCGCGCCTCGGACGCGAGCAGATCGTAAAACGAGTTATCCAGCCGGCCCGGTCCGTCCAGGTCGGCCAGGCGATACCCGATGCTGAAGAGCTGCCGCCCCTGATCGAAGAGGAACCGGAAGTTCATCGTGTCGAACAGCGTGGTGGCGCGTGCCGCGAGCGCGGGGGCGATGTCGCGGACGCCGATCGACAAGGTCAGCAGGGCGGCGGCCAGGTTGCCGCTGTCGACGGTTGACACATAGGCGGGCGCCATCGGCGCCAGCGTGCGGGTGTCGTACCAGTTGAGCAGATGGCCCTCGAATCGCTCGAGTCCCTCGATCGTGGTGAGCGTGGCCTCAAGGCGCCGCACCAGTTCCGCCGTGTCGATGAAACCCAGATCATGCGAGGCCAGCGTCGA
>JANLHE010000095.1 GCA_024653875.1 Acidobacteriota bacterium | reverse complement strand
ATACGCCCAGGTCTCCGCAGGGCCGTCATCTCCCGTGTCGATCGCGATCGGTGGCGGTCTTTCCGCCGCGTCGCCGGGAAACGGCGCGGCGATCGGCGGTCGACTGACATTCGATCTGACCGACCGGCTTGCGATCGAAGCCGACGGGTCCCACCTGGGTCGTGGCGCCGGAGCCGGAGCGATGTCCGGGACGGTGTCACTTGTGGTGAACCTCTTGCCCGCCGGTGGAAAGACGGTGCCGTACGTGGCGCTGGGCGGCGGACTGTACGGAGCGTCTTTCAACATGGACAACGAACGGTTCTTCGGCCGGCTGTCGAATCAGTTTCCCGGCGGAACCCAGATGATTCCCATCCCCGGCATGCACGGCTTCGGGATGATGCAGGGGCCGTACTCCGGACCGTCGACGTGGACTGGACCCTGGACCGGAAACACGTTCGCCCCGAACCACATGCCTGCCTTCTATGTCGATCGGCTGGGCCAGATGATGGTCCCCACCAATGGGCGGTGGGGCAGGCGCTCGTTCACCGATCCCGCGATCAGCGTGGGTGGAGGCATTCGGCTCGACGTGTCGCCGCGCTTCCACGTGCGCCCGGACGCGCGGGCGCTCATCGTGATTGCAAACGGTTCCAGTTACACGGTTGGCGTCGTGACGATCGGCGTCGGGTATCGATTCTAGAACTAAGGGCCTGTCAGACAATAAGTGACACATCCTGGCTGCCGATGCATCCCGGCGGGCGGCGTTGCTCGTCGCTTGCATACGCTGGGTATGCGCGCCCCTCGCGCCTTGCCGGCCGGGCGCCTCGACACCCAGGATGCGTCACTTATTGTCTGACAGGCCCTGATTCCAGCGATGACGGACCGCCAGAGGGAGCGGATATGCCGGGGGCTACATGACGAGCGTGGCACCGGTCAGGCCCATATGGCGATCGGTGGACCAGCACGAGGTGATGCGGCGTCCAGACATGACGGTCAGGCCGTGTGCGTCGGCCAGCGTCAGGGCTTGGTCGCTGAACTTCCTCAGCAGCTTGGTTGAGCGCGTCACTGCGTCCGCGTCGAAGGCCTCGATCGTGAGCGCAGGCAGTGCATCGACGAAGTTCAGGAACTCAAGCGCACGGCGCCCGTCGTACCGCCGCAGGAACCACCCGTGGCCTTCAGCCAGGACCAGCGCGGACGTCGCCAGCGGCGGCGGGTCCGAGAACAGCCGGCGGAACAAGGCGTGATGGCTGTCCGACCGGTCAAGAAACGCAATGAAGGCGGCGGTGTCGGCGTAGCACTCAGTCTTTCGATCCATACACGACCTCGTCCACCGTCTGGCTCGACCGCGAGTTCCCGGACTCGACCAGGCCCGCATACCGCATCCAGGGTGCCTGGCTGCGCGCCGGCAGACCGTGACGAATAGCGCGGCGCACGAACTCCGCGACCGAAATCCCCAGAGCTTTCGCCTCACACTTGACGAGTGCGTACTCGCCTGCGTCGAGACTGATTTGTGTGCGAATCATGTTATCACCACCACTCGCGATGATAACATATGACCGGCGGCTTCCCGGCCTGTGCAATACAGCACACGCCGGGCAGGAGTCCTGCTACACTGATAGGTCGTATGACTCAACCGAAGAAAGTACGGTCCTCGTCGAAATCGCTGAAGGAATCGCTGAAGAAATCGCTGACCGGCATCCACGGTCTGGACGAGATCACGGGCGGAGGATTGCCCACGGGGCGTCCCACGCTGGTCAGCGGCGGCGCTGGTTCAGGAAAGACGCTGTTCGGGCTGGGATTCCTGGTGCGGGGCGCCACCCAGTACAACGAACCAGGCGTGTTCATTTCGTTCGAAGAGACGCTGCCCGATCTGAGCAAGAACGCGGCGTCGCTGGGGTTCGACCTCGATCAGCTGGTCAAGGACAAGCTGCTGTTCCTGGACCACGTACACATCACGCGCAGCGAGTTTGCGGAAACCGGGGAGTATGACCTGGACGGCCTCTTCATCCGCATCGCCGACGCGGTCCAACAGGTTGGCGCGAAACGCATTGTCCTCGATACCATCGAGGCACTCTTCGGCCAGTTGCCCAACCCGACGATCCTCCGCTCCGAAATTCGGCGCCTGTTCGACTGGCTCAAGGCCAAGGGCCTGACCACTGTCATCACGGCGGAGCGGGACAGGCCGGACAAGCTGACCCGGCACGGGATCGAGGAGTTTGTCTCGGACTGCGTGATCGTGCTGGACCATCGCATCCGGGAAGAGATCTCGACCCGGCGTCTGCGCGTCGTCAAGTATCGGGGATCCACACACGGCCAGAACGAGTATCCATTCCTGATCGATGACAAGGGCATCTCGGTCCTGCTGCCGATTTCCACCCTTAGGCTGAACCACGCCGCGCCGGACGCACGCATCTCGACGGGCATCGAGCGGCTGGACGGCATGATGGGTGGCCACGGCTTCTATCGCGGGAGCAGCATTCTGCTCTCGGGCACAGCCGGCACCGGCAAGACGAGCGTGGCCGCCCATTTCGTGGATGCCGCCTGTCGCCGCGGTGAGCGGTGCATGTTCTTTGCATTCGAGGAGTCACCGCTGCAGGTGGTCCGCAACGTGCGCTCGATCGGCATCGACCTCCAGCCGTGGATCGACAAGGGACTGCTGCGGTTCGTTGCCGCGCGTCCCACCCACGGCGGGATCGAAGACGTGCTGCTCGTCACGCACAAGAGCATCTCGGTGTTCAAGCCCACCGTCGTGGTGGTGGATCCCATCACCAATCTGCTGATGGTCAGCACGCTGCACGAAGTGCGATCCATGCTCACGCGACTGATCGACTTTCTGAAGACCCAGGGCATCACCGCGATGTTCACGAGTCTGACGGCGCCGAAGAGCTCGTTGGAGGCCAACGAAGCAGACGTCTCCTCCCTGATGGACACGTGGATCCTGCTGAAAACCGTCGAGGTCGGGGGAGAGCGGAACCGCGCGCTGTATGTCTTGAAATCGCGCGGGATGGATCATTCCAACCAGATTCGCGAATTCCTCCTGACCAACGAGGGGCTGCGCCTGCTGGATGTGTACCTCGGTTCCGAGGGCGTGCTGACCGGCGCGGCCCGCGTATCGCAGGAAGGGCGCGAAAAGGCCGCCGGCACCCTCCGGCAGCAGCAACTGGAAGGCCGGAGGCGCGAACTGGATCGCAAGCGCCAGATTTTCGAGGCGCGCATGACGATGCTTCGAGCGGAGTTTGAAGTGGATGAAGAAATCATTCAGCAGAGCATCGCTGAGTCGACACTCCTCGACGAGGAGTTGTTGCAGGACCGAGGGCAGATGAGGCGCAGTCGGGAAGCCGATGCGACGGCCTATAAGCAACAGGGGCGCGCACCAGCTGCGCGGAAGCGTCGATGATGGCAGCCAAGAAGACGTCATCGCCCAGAAGCCGGTTACCCAAAAAACCGGTGATGCAGACGCCGGAGAAGTGGGAGTTGCGGCTCTACGTCGCTGGGCAGACGCAGAAGTCGCTTCGCGCGTTCGCCAACCTTAACGTGCTGTGCGAAAAACACCTGCAGGGCCGGTATCGCATCGAAGTGATCGATCTGCTGGAGCATCCGCACCTGGCGCGCGGAGCCCAGATCGTCGCGGTGCCCACCCTTGTGGTCAACCTGCCGGAACCTGTCAGGAAGATCATTGGCGACCTGTCCGACACCGAGCGCGTGTTGGTGGGCTTGGCGCTGCAGCAGGTCGGCTGACGTGAAGGCGCAACTATCCGACAACTGGGAGGCCCTGCTGGCGGGAATCGCCACGGGACGAACCGTCATCGACTGCGAGGCGGGCCACGCCATCTACAGGCAGGGCGAGCCGGCCGATGCCGTGTACTTCCTGCTGGTGGGCAAGGTGCAGCTCGCGGTGTCGTCCCACGACGGCAAGGAGGCGATTGTCGCCACGCTCGGCCCTGGCGAATTCTTCGGCGAAGGCTGCCTGGCCTCGCAAGGCGTACGCACCGGGTCGGCGACGTCGGTGGGGCCATCCACGCTCGCCAAAGTGGAGAAGGCGATGATGGCGGGCCTGCTCCATGAGAGCCAGGGCCTGGCGGGTATATTCATCGTGCATCTGCTGACCCGCATCGTCCGGGGCGAGGCGGATCTGGTGGACCAGATCTTCAACTCCAGCGAGAAACGCCTGGCCCGGATGCTCCTGCTGCTCTCGCACTTCGCCAAGGACAGCACGACCGAGACCGTGGTGGACGGGGTCAACCAGGAGCACCTCGCGCAGATGGTCGGCACCACGCGGTCCCGGATCAACTTCTTCATGAACAAGTTCCGGAAGCTGGGGTATATCGATTACACCAGCGACGCCGGGCTGGTCGTGCACCGCGGATTGCTGCACGTACTCAAGCGCGACTGAGCCTCGGCATCAGAAGTTCACGCGTAGACCGACCCAGCCCATGTGGGCGGCGTAGCTGGGCGACAGATACGTTCCCAGGTTGAACAGCCGGTTGCCCCACTGGTGTGACCTGGACGTGTCGCGCAGGAAGGTGTCGGCGCCGACCGCTTCCACCCACGGCTGGCTGCCGCTCTGCTGCCAGTCGTCGAGGTCGTAGGTCTCGTAGCGGTACCCCACCATGAACGTCACTTGCCTGCAGGGCAGGTCCAGGCGCAGGTTCATCGTCTTCAGATCTTCACGGACGTCCGGCGGCGTCGTGAAGGCGAACTGTTCGTTGGGCAGGAACGCGACGCCGTCGAAGTTCGTGGCGCCAAAGCCGGCGTACTTGATGGCCACGTTGGCCAGCGACCATGCGTAGTCAGCCGAGAGGAACGCCCGCTCGGGCACGAGGTCAAGTTGCGCGCTGACGCCGCCGCTCCAGGTGCGGTCGGTCATGTCCGCCGTCCACTGGCTGCTGGCGCGTGTCCACGGGCCGAGTGACGCGGTCGCGAGCGCACTGGGGTTCTGCTTGTTGTTTTCGTTGAACTCAATCGAGCGCTGCAGGCCCGTGCCGCGGTCGAGGCCCGCGAACGCCGTGAACGTGGCCCGGGGACTGGGCTGGAAGAACAAGTCCACGCCGTAGCGCATCCGCGAGTCCTTCAGCCGGCCCAACTGGTCGCCAGGTGTGCGCGCCTGCGCATCAGCCAGTCCGGTGCCGAGCAGGGGTTGCGTGGACTGGACCTCCGACTCAAAGTCATCCGACCGGTACCGCGCGTAGGCCGAGACCGTGAGGGCGTCCCGAGGCGCCAGCGTCAGCGTCACATCGGCCTGATGCCGAAGCCGGTCGGAGACGTCGTATCGACGCATGTCGGGGTGGTTGCTGAACGTTCGCAACGGGTTGTCCGCATCCGTGCCGGCATCCGCCGGGGCATACCAGTACGAGGCGCGCGTCACGTTGTTCAGGTAGTCACCGCCATCACGCGATGCCAGCAGGTACCGGGCCTGGAGAGAGACCCCCGTGGCGGGCCGTGTGCGGAGGAACAGGCG
>JANLHE010000094.1 GCA_024653875.1 Acidobacteriota bacterium | reverse complement strand
TCCGCCAATCCGGCGAGCACCTCGACCAGGTGCAGGCCCCGGGCCGGAATGGGCAGCAACAACAAGCGCGAGTACTTCGTCGATGTGGTCTGCGCGGCGCCGCCAACCGGCATGAACACGACCAGCGCGGTCACCACCAGCAACAGGCCCCGCGCCACCAGCACCACCACGTGTGGCGCGAACCGACCCGAGGTCAGCGCCTGCCCTCCCAGGAATCCCGCGACCGCCACCATCACAATCGATCCGAGCGACATCACGACGATCAGTGCGGGCACGATGAGCGCCAGCAGCCTGGAGACTTGTTCCAGCGTGTCCCGGCGGCGACTGCCGCGCACGCCGTTGAGCAACAGCCGCCAGCGCAACCACGCGAACGCGCGGAGGAACCGGATCATTCCGCGAGCCAGTCCATGGCCGGCATCGACGCGCGCTCGGCGCCGACCAGATCGAGGAACATCTCCTCCAGCGACTTGTCCAGGCCCACGCCCGCGCGCAGTTCGGCCACGGGCCCCTGCGCGACCAGTTGTCCACGATGAATCACGCCGAGGTGATCGCAGAGCCGCTCCACGATCGCCAGAATGTGCGACGTCAGGAAGATCGTGCCTCCACCCTTGACGTACTGCAGCAACAACTCCCGGATCTGCCGCGAGGCCACCGCGTCAATGCCTTCAAACGGTTCGTCCAGAAACAGCAGCCGCGGCGCCGGCAGCAGCGCGGCCGCCAGGGCGAGCTTCTTCCGCATGCCGTGCGAGTAGTCGGCCACCATCTCCCCGGACGCCTTTGTCAAGTCCATCAGCGTCAGCAACTCGTCCGCGCGCGCGCGCACCTGCGCCGCCGCCAGGCCGTGCACCTGCCCGACAAACGACAGGGTCTCGAGGCCGCTGAGGCGATCGAACAGCGCGAGGTCCTCTGGCACCACGCCGATCCGGCGTTTGACCGCCACCGGATCCGACAGCGGATCGAGGCCCAGGATGCGGAAACGACCGGCCGTGGGCGTGAGCAACCCGGTCAGGCACTTGATCGTGGTGGATTTTCCGGCGCCGTTCGGCCCGAGGAATCCGTAGAAGCTGCCCCTGGGCACGACCAGATCGATGCGATCAACGGCCACCAGATCGCCGAATGTCTTGCGCAGGCCGGTGGTTTCAAGCGCGAGCGGGGAGGGGGAGGAGTCCGTCATCGGATGCTAGTATGACCTGCCCACATGCTGAGCGCCCTGTCCAAGGACTGGATCGTCCGCCTTACCGCGCTGGTCTGGGTCGCGGTCGTGGCCCAGTATTTTGTGCCCGGCGTCTCCAGGGCCTGGCTCGAAGCGTTTGGCGAGCGGTACTGGCTGCTCCCCACACTGATTCCGGTCATCGTGGCCGCCTGGGTCGGGGTCCCCTCGGTTCCGGATGCCACCGAACGCCGCTTCTGGGTCATCCTCGGCGTTGGATTCGCGTGCTGGTTTGTGGTCAGCCTTCCGACCGTGTTTGTCGAAAACGAACGGTGGTCCCTCTCGCTCGATCTGCTCGCCGACATCGGCTACCTGCTCTTCTACATCTTCTTTGTTCTGGCAATCGAGCTCCGCCCGCATGAGCACCACACGGGATCGCACGGCGACAAGGAGCAACAGCTCCGAACCGCCGGCTTGACCCTGCTGGGGTTCTTCCTGCTTGTGTACTTCGCGCTCGTGCCGGCCATGTACAACCTGCCCGCGTACGACTCGGCAATGCCGTCGTTCTACATGTACATTCTTCTGGACCTGGTCATCCTCGGCCGCCTGCTGTGGATGCGGCGCGAGACATGGTCCGTACGCTGGAGCCTCGTGTACGCCTGGCTGGCTGCCGGGGTCCTGGCGATGACGGCGGGCGACGTCGTCGAGGCGCTCTCCTACGCCGACGAAGCGTTCAACCTCCCGGTCATTCTGACCGTGACGCCAGGGACGCTGGTCGACCATCTCTGGACGCTGCCAGGCGTGGTGTTCGTGCTGGCGATTCGCGCCAGGCATGTGCCGTTTCCCGCCGAACAGCGCGTGCTCAACGAACCGGCGGCCGCCCGTCACAGTCTGCGCGCCGGGCACATCCTGATGCTCAGCGCCTTCGTCCTGCCGTTCCTGCACTACGCGTTGTTCGCGGCAGGCCTGTTCACAGAGATAAACAGCCACGACATGCGCGAGGTCATCTCGATGGCCAGCATGGTGGTGCTCGGGGGAATGGCCCTCGCGGCGTATCGCGCGCTGGAGCGCGAACATGACGCGATGGCCGCCACGGAACTGCATCTGCAGAACGAGCTCAGCGTGGCGCGGAAGATGGACGCCGTCGCCAGGCTCGCCGGCTCCGTGGCGCATGACTTCAACAACCTGGTGCAGGTGGTGCGCGGCCGCGCGGAGATCATCAGCCAGCAGATCGACGCCGACAATCCGTTGCACGAAGACGTGCGCCAGATCCGCTCGGCGGCCACACGGGCGGCCGATCTGGCCTCCCAACTCATGACGTTTGGCCGCAAGCAGCAGGCGCGCCTGACCGCGGTCAGCCTGCATGAACTGATCACGCGCGCGGAGTCCCTGCTGAAACCGCTGCTCGATGATCGCACGCGGCTGGTCGTCCAGCTGCGGGCATCCGCCGACGTGGTGCTCATCGATCCGTTGCAGTTCGAACGGATCATCCTGAACCTGGCCACCAACGCGCGGGACGCCATGCCGAAGGGCGGCGTCATCACCATCGAGACGTCCACACCGGCGGCGCGGCCCTATGCCGCGCCCACGGCCCCACGGGTAATGCTGCGGATCAGCGACTCCGGCACGGGCATGGACGCCGAGACGATGACCCACATCTTCGAGCCGTTCTTCACCACGAAGACGGAGCGGGGCGCGGGCCTGGGACTGGCGATTGTGCACGGCCTCGTGCAGCAGTTCGGCGGCACCATCGGCGTCGAGAGCCAGCTCGGCCGGGGCACGACCTTCACGATTACGTTGCCGGTGACCTCGGACGGAGCCGTACCCCAGGCCGCGCTCCCGGGTCCGCCGGCGCCCGAAGCCACACCCGCCGCCATCCTCATGGTCGAGGGCGACACCACCAATCGGCAGTTGCTGCGGCGCCTGCTCTCGGACCTTGGCCGGCCGGTGCTCGCCACGACCACGTCGGCGGAGGCGCTGCTGATCGCCGGCCGATACACCAGTCCAATTGAGCTGGTGGTGATCGACGTCACCATTGACGGCGGCCGCACGCTCGCCCAGCGGCTTCGCGAGACGCGCGCGGACCTGCGCGTCCTGCTGCTGGCGCAGGATCAGCCGGTCGACCTGGTGGCGGGCGACGAGTTGTTGCGCGAACCGTTCGAACTGACCGAGGTGCTGGCGGCCGCCAGGCGGCTGCTCTGATTAGGGCCGGGCCCTTACACGTCGAGTTCTTCGGCGGCCTCGGCGTGTTCCATGATGAACCGGAACCGCGCCGACGGGTCTTTCCCCATCAACTCGTTGATGATGCGGTCCGTGACAATTTGATCCTCGATGCCGACGCGCAGCAGACGCCGCGTACGCGGGTTCATCGTGGTTTCCCACAGCACCTTGGGCATCATCTCGCCCAGCCCCTTGAACCGCGTGATGTCCACCTTTCCGCGCGTGCCGATGCGGCCCAGGATCTGCGCCTTGTGGTGTTCATCGGTCGCCCAGAAGGTCTCTTTGCCCACGTCGATGCGGTAGAGCGGCGGCTGCGCCAGATACACACGGCCCGCGTTGATCAGCTGCGGCATGTGGCGATAGATGAATGTCAGCAGCAGCGTGGCAATGTGGTGTCCGTCCGAGTCGGCGTCGGCCAGGATGATGACGCGGCCGTAGCGGAGCTTCGTCAGCTCGAATCCCTTGCCGATGCCACACCCGAGCGCGGTCACCAGGTCCGAGAGTTCCTTGTTTTCGAGCACCTTCGCAGTCGTCGCGCTCTCGGCGTTCAACACCTTGCCTCGCAGCGGCAGGATGGCCTGACGGGCCCGATCGCGCCCCTGCTTTGCCGACCCGCCGGCCGAGTCGCCTTCGACGATGAAGAGTTCGCTCTCCTCGCGGCCCGGCGACGTGCAGTCGCTCAACTTGCCCGGCAGCGTCAGGCGCGACGAGGTGGCGGACTTCCGGGTGACTTCCGCCTGCGCCGCGCGGCTGGCCTCGCGGGCGCGCGCCGCCAGGATGATGCGCGCCACGATCTGCTCGGCCGTGCTCCGGTTGTGGTTCAGCCAGTGCTCGAGTGCCGGGCGCACCATGGA
Source organism: Acidobacteriota bacterium (assembly GCA_024653875.1). Taxonomy (GTDB): domain Bacteria; phylum Acidobacteriota; class Vicinamibacteria; order Vicinamibacterales; family SCN-69-37; genus SYFT01. The sequence continues at coordinate 6,161 of JANLHE010000094.1, read as the reverse complement.
GTCCACGATGCTCGTGACCTCGGGGTTGTTCAGTCGATCCTTGGTCTGCCCCTGGAACTGCGGCTCGGTGATGAAGATACTGAGGACGCCGGTCATGCCCTCGCGAATGTCCTCGGCCGTCAGCGTCACCCCTTTTGGCGACAGGTTGTGGGTGTCGATGAAGTTCCGGATGGCCTTGCCCAGCCCGCCGCGCAGGCCGTTTTCGTGCGTGCCGCCGGAACCGGTGGGAATGCCGTTGACGTAACTGCGCAGGTGCTCGTCGGTGGACTCCGTCCACTGGAGCACCACATCCAGCTTGAGTCCCGTCTCGTCGTGCTCGCGTGTCACGGTAAACGGCAGCTCGTGCACGGCCGTGGCCTTGCGTTCCACCAGGATCTTCTTCAGGTAGTCCGCGATGCCTTCATGGTGCTCGAACACTTCCTTCCGTGGTTCGCCTCCCTGGGCGCCCTCGTTTTCAAAAACAACCTTCAACCCCTTGTGCAGGTAACTGGCCACCTCGATCCGTTCACGGACGATGGCCGGATCGAACTGCGTCTTGGGGAAAATCGTGGAGTCGGGACGGAAGAAGACCCTGGTGCCCGTGCCGCGCGCGGCGCCGAGTTTCTTCACGTCCCCCTGGGGCGCGCCTTGTTTGTAGCGCTGCTCCCAGGTCGCACCGTCGCGTTTGACGGTGGCGATGAGTTCGCGCGAGAGCGCGTTCACGACCGACGCGCCGACGCCGTGCAGGCCGCCGGCCGTCTTGTAGTTCTGCCCGTCGAACTTGCCGCCGGCATGCAGCGTCGTGAAGATGACTTCCAGCGCGCTCGTCTTCGTCGTCGGGTGTTTGTCGACGGGAATTCCCCGGCCGTCGTCTTCAATGGTCATCGACGCACCGTCGGCATGAAGCGTGACGTCAATATGCGAGGCATGGCCGTTCATGGCCTCGTCGACGGCGTTGTCCAGAATCTCCCACACCAGGTGGTGCAATCCCGGGGACCCCACGCCTCCGATGTACATGCCCGGCCGGCGGCGAACGGGTTCGAGCCCTTCAAGAACAGTGATGTCTTTTGCGGTGTATGAAGCCATGAATATCAACGGGCCTGGTCTGGCGCGACGCAACTCTTGAGGCGCACGCGCCGGTCAAATCCCTCACAGAAGCATTTTAGGGTGGCGCGCTGACCGTCGGTCAGGGCCCTGAGCACGGCTGCCGCCGCGTCCGCGTGCAGCGAGGCCTCAACGATCTGCCCCTCGTCGCCCGCGGCCAGCGTCAGCACAGTGGCCCCCGGCTGGAGATTCTTCACCACGCCACTGATCTCGATGACCCGGCCTCGATACCGGTCGTCCGCTCCAGCGCGGTCGGCTGTGTAGGCCGCGGACAGATCCCTGGCCGACAGTTTCACCGCCGCGGGCGCCGCGAAGATGCGGTTGTCATGATCGGAGACGGACGGCGCGCAGGCGGTTGAAGCCGCGAGCAAGGCGACCACCATCCAGGGCGCGTTCACAGGCCTCCCCCGGCGAGGCGCTGACGTACCTTGTCGACGGCCTGATGGAAGAAATACAGGGGCTCGGCCTTGCCGCCCTGATCGGTGAAGTCATAGGTGCGCCCCCCTTTCACCTTCACCTTGAGCGCCTTGGCCGCATAGTCCACCGAGAACGTCTCCAACCCGGTCAGCGGCACCACGAACCCGTCGTCCTTGTTGCCGGTCTCGTAGCGCAGGCCGTCCGGTGTCGCGATGAGGCGGCCGGTGCAGGATCCGATGCGATGTTTGTGGATCGCGGCCACGGACTGGTCGAGCCGGATGGTCTTCAGCGAGATCATCACGTCGCGGGAGCCCGGTGATACGTCCAGCGTCTCCGCCACGCCCTCGTATCCGGGAGCGAAAACATTGATCTGCCGGCTGCCGGGCGCCACGTCCCCGGCGGTGACCGGGGCGACGCCGATGAACTTTCGGTCGATGAACACCTGTGCCCCAGGAACATCGCTCGTGATGTGCAGGGTCGCGGTCGTGGGCGCCGGGGGCTCGGGGGGCGCGGTCACGGCCGGCGCGGCCTTGGCGGGAGTGCGTGCGGCCGGTCGCGCTGGCGCGATGGTCGACGGCACCAGATCGGGTGACTCGGCGACGGGAGCCGGTGCGTCGCGCGGCGGCGCGGCGCGCTCCACCGGCACGGGCGCAGGCGCGGGGTCCTGCGTGAAATAGGCGTAGACGCCAAGGATGAACCCGACGGCGACCACCGCGGCAACCAGGACCTGACGATGCACGAGCGTGATTCTACCGTGGAGCGTGCGTCGCGCTACGTTTCAATCAGCAACACGCCGGGATCTTCGATCAGTTCCTTCACGCGCACCAGGAATCGCACGGCCTCGGCGCCGTCCACGATGCGGTGGTCGTACGTCAGCGCGGTGTACATCATCGGCCGCAGCACCACTTGGCCGTTGACGCCCACCGGCCGTTCCTTGATTGCGTGAAGGCCGAGAATCCCGGCTTGCGGCGGGTTGAGAATCGGCGTGCTCATCAACGACCCGAACACGCCGCCGTTGGTGATCGTGAAGGTGCCGCCGCGCAGGTCGTCCAGCGACAAGCTGTTGTCCTTGGCCTTCGTCGCGAATTCCCGGATGGCCAGTTCAATGGCGGGAAACGAGAGGCCGTCCGCGTCACGCAGGACCGGCACCACCAGGCCTTCGGCCGCGCCCACCGCGATGCCGATGTCGTAATAGTGCTTCAGCACCATGTCGTCGCCCTGAATCTCCGCGTTGAGGCGCGGGAATTCACGCAGCGCGGCGATCGACGCCTTGACGAAAAACGACGAAAACCCCAGCGGCACGCCATGCCTGTCCTTGAATGCCTCCTTCTGGCGTTCTCGGAGGGCGATCACGGCAGACATGTCCACTTCGTTGAAGGTGGTCAGCATGGCCGCGGTGGCCTGCACTTCCACCAGGCGCCGCGCGATCGTCGCGCGCCTCTTGGACATTCGCTCGCGGGTTTCGGATCTGGCGGAACCCGTGGAGCCCGTGGCACCTGTGGACCCCGTGCTTCTGACGACGTCTGCTTTGGTGACACGCGGGCCGTCGGCCTTCACCGCCGCGAGCGGCACCTGGCGCTCGCGCGCTTCCCGCCGCGCGGATGGTGTGGCAAAGACCGCGGGACCCTTGGACCCCAGGACCTCAGGACCTCCGGACCCCAGGACCTCATCGATAGTGCCCAGCGTGTCCCCAATCCTGACGTCGGCGCCTTCGGCGTGCGCGATGGTCGCGAGGACGCCGGACGTTGACGCGCTGACTTCCACGTCAACCTTGTCGGTCTCGAGTTCCACCAGCGGCTCGCCAACGGTCACGGCATCGCCGGCCTGCTTCAGCCAGCGCCGCACGCGCGCGTCCACCACCGACTCGCCCATCTCGGGCACCATGATCTTGACTGGCATCAGCGTGTACTCCCTGTCGCCCAGGCCCGGGCGATCAACTCTTCCTGGTTGCGCGCATGCCGCGCGGCCGACCCTTCAGCCGGACTGGAACTGCGCGGTCGCGCGATCACCGACAGGCTGGCGGCGCCGGCCAGATCCTGCAGCAACGGGCGGACAAAGTCCCAGGCGCCCATATTTTCCGGCTCTTCCTGTAACCAGACAGTCTCGGCCACCCGAGGGTATCGTCGCAGGACGTCCTCCAGTGCGGCCGCCGGGAACGGATACAACTGCTCCACGCGACAGATGGCTACCTGCGCCGCCGCCGCCCTGTTGGCATGCGTCAACAGGTCCACCGCGATCTTGCCGCTGCACAAGATCAGGCGCGTCACCGCCTTCGGGTCCGCCACCGCGGGATCGTCGATCACCGCCTGCCATCGCCCGGTCGCCAACTCCAGCGGCGAGGACGCCACAAACGGGTGCCGGAGCAAGCTCTTGGGCGTCAGGATGATCAACGGCAACGGATCGGAGACCAGCACCGCGGCCTGACGCCGCAGCACGTGGAAGTACTGCGCGGCGGTGGTGCAATTCACCACGCGCATGTTGGTATCGGCCGCCAACTGGAGGAACCGTTCGGGCCTGGCGCTGGCGTGATCGGGCCCCTGGCCCTCGTGCGCGTGCGGCAGGAGGAACACCAGCGACGGCTCCTGTCCCCATTTGGCGCGCGCCGACAGCACGAACTCATCAAGCACCACCTGGGCCCCGTTGATGAAGTCGCCATACTGCGCTTCCCAGATCACCAGCCGCTCCGGCGCCTGGACGTTGTAGCCGTACTCGAACCCGACCGCCGCGTTCTCACTGAGCGGGCTGTTGTGAATTTCAAAGGCGGCGCGGGCCGACGGAACATGCTGCAACGGCACGAACGGCGCGCCGGTCGTCGCGTCGTGCAGGACGGCGTGACGATGGCTGAAGGTGCCGCGGCCGACGTCTTCACCCGTCAGCCGGATGGGCGTGCCTTCTTCGAGCGCGGCGGCAAACGCCAGTTCCTCGGCCGTCGCCCAGTCCACGGTCCGGTCATCGGGTGCGTCGAACAGATGCCGCCGCCGCTCGCGGGCACGCTCCAGTTTGCGATGCACCGTGAACCCCGCCGGCACCCGCAGCAATTCGTCATTGAGCTGACGCAGGTGGTCGATGGCCACGGCGGTTATCACCTGATCGGCGGTGCCCGGCGCGGCAATCTCCGGCGTGGGCTCCACCAGGTGGCGCTCGGGATCAAGGCCATCCAGCGCCTCCTGCAGACCATCCAGCTTCGCCTGCAGCAAGGCCTGCGCCTGGCCGGCCGTGATGACACCCCGGCCTTCAAGGAGGCGCGCCCACTGCTCCCGCACGGTGGGCTGGGCGGCGATCGTCTGATACATCACCGGCTGGGTGAACGCCGGCTCGTCGCCTTCGTTGTGCCCGTAGCGGCGGTACCCGACGAGGTCGATCAGGACGTCCCGTTTGAACTGTTCTCGGTAGGCAAACGCCAGCCGCGCGACCGCGACGCACGCTTCCGGGTCGTCGGCATTCACATGGAAGATCGGGATCTTGAATCCGCGCGCCAGGCCGCTGGCATACAGGGTGCTGTACGAATCCTCCGGGGTCGTCGTGAACCCGATTTGGTTGTTGGCGATGATGTGAATCGTGCCGCCGGTCGTGTACCCCTCGAGCCGGTGCAGGTTCAGCGTCTCGGCCACCACGCCCTGGCCGGGGAACGCCGCGTCGCCGTGAATCAGAATCGGCAAGACCGCGTCGGGATCAAACACCGGCGCGCCGGGACGGCTGGCATCCGTGCCCGCCGCGCGCGCCATGCCGACCAGCACCGGATCGATCGCCTCGAGGTGGCTCGGGTTCGGCGGCATCGAGACAATCAGGTCCACCTCTTCCCCGCCGGACACGGCCCGCGATGCGCCCAGGTGGTACTTGACGTCACCCGCCCACTGCACCCCTTCGTTCTCCAGGGCGCTGCGCACCGGATCCTTGAACTCCGCCAGGATGTGTTCGTACGACTTGCCCAGCACGTGCGCCATCACGTTCAGGCGGCCGCGGTGGGCCATCGCGATGAACGCCTGGCGCAGCCCGGCCTCTGCCGCCTCGCCGATGACCTCGTCCAGCACGGGCACCAGCGCGTCGAGGCCCTCGATGGAAAACCGTGTCTTGCCCGGGAACGTCCGGTGCAGGAATCGTTCAAACGCTTCGACGTCGGTCAGCCGTTCCAGCAACGCCATCGAATCAATGGGATCCGCGGGCGCGTGATACCGGCCCGTCTCCACCGCCTCCCGCAGCCAGCGCCGTTCGTCGGGCACGAAGATGTGCGCGATGTCGTAGCCGGTCGTCGAGCAGTAGATCTGGCGCAGGCGCTCCACGACATCCCACATCGACCCGGCTCCGTGGGCGATGTGGCCGCGCATCAGGGACGCCGGCATCGCGCGCAGGTCCGACTCGGTCACGCCGTGCGTCTCCGGCAGCAGGGCGGGATCACCCATGGGCCGGCCGCCGAGTGGGTCGATCTGGGCCGCCAGGTGTCCGTACCGCCGAATCGACTGGGCCAGATTGATGGCGCCGACGATCTTCCCGGGGTCCTGGGGTCCGGAGGTCCTGGAGTCCTGGGGTCCGGGGGTCCTGGGGTCCTGAGGTCCGGGGGTCCAGCGCGCGAACAGGTCGCGCGCTGCCTGGTCCACCGACAGGGGATCCTGGCGCCACTTGTCGTACAGCTCGAGGACATAGCCCTCGTTGACGCCCTGAAA
>JANLHE010000093.1 GCA_024653875.1 Acidobacteriota bacterium | reverse complement strand
GGCGCCCTGGCGTCGCGCGCCCAGGTCACGATGTACGCGCTCCAGCTCGACGGCGAACTGTTTGATGCCAGCAGCCCGCGCATTTCGCCCAGCCGATCCCTCGATCGCGACCTGCTGGAGGATGGCCTGGATCAACTGGTGGGCGCCGCGCGCGGGACCGTGTTTCCGGTCGCGGTCAACGCGAATGCCGTCTTCTCGCGGCTGGACCTCGAGCTGTCCGGGTACTACCTGCTGAGCTTCGCGCCGCTGCCCGGCGATCGCGACGGCAAGGCGCACACCATCGACGTGCGCACCACGCGGCCCAACGTGCAGCTGCGCGCGCGCCGGGAGTTTTCGATTGCAGCCGAGGCGCCCAAGACACGCCAGGATTTCCTGCTCGACGCGCTCAAGTCCCCCCTCGGCCTGACGGATTTCACCCTGCACGCAACGACCTATCACTACCAGGATGCCGCCTCGGGCCGGTTGAAGGTCATGGTGGCGGTGTCGTTGGACCGCGCGTTCAATCCCCGCGGAGATTTTTCACTGGCGTGGTACGTGACCGACACGCAAGGCAAGGTCGTCGCCATTCAGGACGAACAGAAGGTCTCGCTGCCGCCCGGTGCGGCACCTGGCCAGCCCCAGACGTTTGCTGGCGCGGTGGTGGTGGACCCGGGCGTCTACAGCCTGACCGTCGCGGCCGTGGATGACGCGGGCCGCCGGGCAACGGTGGAGCATGGATTCGAAGCACGCATCACCGCCACAGGCCAACTGCGGCTGAGTGACCTGCTGGTGGCCGAGGCGCCGGCCGCGGGCCGGACCATCACGCCCGCCGTCGCGGGCCGTATCACCACCGATACGCTTGTCGCGTACGCCGAGCTCTACTCCGCCGCCGAGCCACAACTGCAGAACGCCGCGCTCACGCTCGAGGTCGCGCGCGACGCCAGCAGCCGGGCCCTGGAGACGGCCGCGATGCGCCGGGTGGGGGCCGAGACAACGGGACAGCGCGCGTTCGAAGTGTCCGTGCCCGTGTCGCTGCTGCCCGACGGCGACTACGTCGCGCGCGCCGTGCTGCTCTCGAACGGACGGCCGATCGGCGCCACCATCCGTCCCTTCACGCTGGCGCGCGAAGGCGCACGGCCGGCCGCGCCGTCAGTGCCGGCCGCGGCCACGCCCCCGTTCGCGGCCCACATCGATCCATTCAACCGCGCAGACGTGCTCTCGCGCCCGGCCGTCGGGTTCTTTCTCGATCGGCTGCAACCGGCCGGACGCCCCGCGCTGCCCGACGCCTTGCTTCCGGCCCTGGGCCTCACCCGCACCGGCCGTTTCGAGGACGCGCGGGCCATCGTCGAACGCGCGGGCATCGCGCACTACGCCGCGCCGTTCTTCGTGGGCCTGGCCGCGCTCGCGCGCGGCGATCTCGATGACGCCGCGCAGCAGTTCGGCGCGTCACTGGCGGCGGCGCCTGACTTTCTGCCGGCGGCGTACTACCTGGGCGCGTGTTACGCCACCGCTGGACGTGATCGCGAGGCCGTCATCGCGTGGCGGTCCGCGCTCATCGCCGACGCACGCGCGCCGTGGATTTACACCACGCTGGTCGACGCGCTGCTGCGCACGCGCGA
>JANLHE010000092.1 GCA_024653875.1 Acidobacteriota bacterium | reverse complement strand
CCGCGATAGAGCGGGTTGTTGGCGAACAACACCACGTGCCCCTGCCCCACGGGTACGTCCACCACGACCGGCCGCTGCGCGATGTCGCCGCCGCCCTGCAGCAGCCCCGACACCAGCAATTGGTTCTGATCCGCGAACCGCAGCGCCACCCGCGGCCGGTACTGCGGCGGAATGATGCTCAGCGGGCTGCGCATCTGCTCGTCGGTCGGCAGCGCGTACGCCCACGGATTCGGGCGCGGAGTGGGCGTGGCCTCGAAGCGCGGATCCAGTGCCGGCCGTCCCTGCACGGCGTCCGTCTCGTCGGGCAGGCCGCGGCCTGTCGCGCGCGGACCCGCGCCGCCGCCGCGCCCACCGCCACCGCCGCCGCCTCGTCCGCCGCCGGTGGCGCTCACGCTGAAGCTGGCGCCGCTGTCGCTGTACACCGCGAGTTGATCCTGGATGCCGTAGACAATCGGGCTTGTGTCATCCACCAGCCGCGTGCGCAGCAGGCTGCCGACGACGCGTGAGCCGGTGCCGGCGCTGTTCGCGGAGACGCCGTGAGTCATCCCGTTGTCGATGGCAAAGTTCGCGCTGCCCACCGCGCCGATGTACACCCCGCCTTGTTTGACGAAAGTCTGCAGGTTGACGAGCCCCTGCAGGCCGAGGCCCGGGCGCATGTCGTCGGTCTGCGCGTAGGTGCCGATGTTGGGCGTGTCCGGCGACTGCTTCCACGGCATCGGGTCACGCCACATCGGCATCCCGTTGAGGATCGACTGCGTGCTGCCGCCGCCGGGGCCGAAGAGGATGACGTCGTACTTCGCGCGCAGGTTGGCCTCGCGCGACACCTCCTGCGTGCTGATGTAGTCGTACGGGATGCCGACGCTGTCGAGCGCAATCCGCCACCAGCCTTCGGTCTGCGTGCTGCTCCATGTGTGCATCAGTGCCACGCGCGCCGCGCGCGCGGGATGCGCCTTCACGGCGGGCGCGGCCGCCAGCGGGTACACCTTCAGGCCCAGCGCGGCCGCCTCGCGGTGCAGGTCCGCCTCCGGGACGTTCCTCACGATGAACGATCCGCGGTTGAACTTGACGCCGCCGCCCTCGAACGGTTCCTCGGCCACCGCGATGTCCGCGGCCGGCAGGCGGTACCGCAGCGTGAAGATCGCGTTGTCGGCATTGTGGTTGATCCCGAAGGCCGTGGCCGCCGTCGCGGACGCGGCTGCCGGCGCGGCCGCGCCCCCGCCGCTCCCCGCGCGCTGCACGCCGCCAGGCGCCGTCACCGCCCCGGTCACCTTCTCGACGGGAATCTCCAGCACCTGTGTGTCCATCACGCGGATGGCCTGCACGTTGAAGCTTTCAGGGAACGTCCAGCCCGTGTCGTCATACGGGTTGTCCTGCTGATCGTTCGGCGACCAGAACTGGTGATCGAACAGCGCGTCGGCAATGCGGGAGTACGGCTGGTCCATCCGGACGATGTACGACCCGGCCGGAAAGTCACGCTTCTCCGTGCGTCGTGCCGGCGCCGCCGCATCATCCCCGCCCGCGCCGCCGCGGCCGCCGCGGCCATTTCCGGCCTGCTCCGAGCCTGTGGACGGCCGCACGGGCACCTCCACCGAGAACGGTCCCACCGCGCGTGACACTTCCACGCGCTGCTTCTGCAACACCCGCAGCAGCTCGGCCTGCGTGCCCAGCCTCGGATCGTTCGCGGGCAGCACGTACGCGGCCGGCCCCTCGGTGGTCGCCTTCAGGATCGAGCGCTTGCTCTTCTCGTAGAAGTTCCACAGGAACTGCCGGCGGTTGTTCGCGAAATACCCCAGCGACACGAGCAGGCCCGTCTGCTGATAGTTGTTGTTGTTGCGCAGCGACCACATCACCTTCGGCAGCGGTGGATTCTGCCGGTACCACGTCCGCGATGTCTGGGCCGGCGTCAGCGTGCGCTCGCGCGTGTCCGCGTTGCCGCCATTGCCGAACGTCTCGTACAACCGGCTGATGCCGTTGTGCGTGGCGGCGATGAACATCAGGTAGCCGGGCGACCACGTGTCGAACGTGCCGAAGGCAAACACGCCGGGCATGCCCAGCCGCGTCATCTCGTTCACGTTGTGCCAGCCGACCATCTGCCATTCATTGGTCAGGATGGGATCCACCCACGCGTTATAGGGGCCGTCGCCGATGGTGTTGTCGTAGAGATACGCGACCGACTCATGCAGGTCATGCAGCACCTGCGCCTTCTGATCGATGAACGTGTTCAGGACGTTCTCGGTGAGCTTCAGCGTCATGCCCATCGCGTCGCGGTTGTTGTCGTGCGCGACGTACTTGCCCCAATACAGCAGGTTCGGCACCGTGCGATCCGGGTACTTCTTGCCGTACTCGTACAGATCGACCATCCGGTCACGGCCATCGGTCTCCACGACGGGCGTAATCAGCGTGATGAGGTTGTCGCGGATGTTCCGGATGTACGCGCTGTCGTCCACCGCCAGGCGATACGCCAGTTCCATCAACGCCGTCGGCGATCCCGACTCGGTGGAGTGAATCGCGCCCGTGATGTAGTACACCGGCGTCGTCTGCCCCGCCAGCCGCAGCGCCTCGGCGTCGTTCATCTTGATCGTGCGCGGATCACCCAGCTTCTCCAGATTCGCGCGATTCGCGTCCATGCGTGCCAGCACCGCCTCGGAGGCCACGGCCACGGCGATCATCTCGCGGCCTTCTTCAGAGGCGCCAATCGACATCACACGCACGCGCGGCGACGACTTCGCCAGCAGGCGCATGTACTCGTGCACTTCCTTCGTGTACGGCAGCTTGCCCGGCGCGCCCGCGATGTTGCCCAGCACGGCCGACGGCGTCGGGACGGTCTTCGACGCCGGCAGGTAGTCCACAAACGGCGACAGGAAAAAGGTCTCGGTCGTGTATTCCTTGATCTTCTTCGTGTACTCCTCGTCAATCGGCTGCCTGGGATCCCGCTCGAACCTGGCGTTTACCAGATCGGGGGGCGCGGCCGGCGCGGGCGCCGGCCGCGCCTGTTGCGCCACGAGCCACGCCGGAACAATCGCCAACACACACAGGAGCAACACGAGCCGAACGCGCACGGAGGGCACGGACATGAGATACCTCGGGGCGGATTATCACACGACGGCGGAGGTTCACACGAGGCATGAAGGAACGGCGGGAACGGAGGAACAGACTGGGTTCACACGAGGCGTGAAGGACAGAAGAAGCACCCCCAGGAGGCGGACGCCGGCCGGCACACCGGGGCCCTGAGTCAACACGAGGCATGAAGGAGTCTGACCGACCCACGTTCGAGCATCGAGGGTAAATGACTGCCCACCAGGGCCGGGGCGGAGCGCCTCGGCGGCCCATGGACACCACTGGCCCCTGGCGCACGGATTGCAGCGCCGACGGTCATGTACAAGAGTGTGCTGGCTGAACGAGTGATCGGTTGCGCGATCGAAGTCCACCGGGCACTCGGGCCGGGCCTGTTGGAGACTGCCTACCAGGCCTGCCTGGCGCAGGAGCTTCGTGAAGCGGCTCTGCCCTTCAGCCGCCAGGTCTCAGTTCCCGTGTCCTACAAGGGTGTGGAACTCGACTGCGGCTATCGCCTGGACTTCGTGGTGAACGAGGAGTTGGTGATCGAACTGAAGAGCGTTGAGCGCATCCTGCCGATCCACAAGGCCCAGGCACTGACCTACCTGCGACTCACCGGACTCCCGCAAGCACTCGTGATCAACTTCTGCGTCCCGGTACTGCGTCACGGCATCACGAGTGTAGTGCTGGAACCCCGAAACGCCTGGTGAGTTGCTACAACTCCTTCACGCCTCGTGTCTCCCGTAAAGAAGGTTCCTTCAGTTCCTTCACGTCTCGTGTACCCCGAGAAGAAGGTCCTTCAACTCCTCCACGCCTCGTGTGAATCAGTGATAGTGCCCATGCTCCGGGGACCACACACCGGCGGGTTGGCTCGTGTGGGAGGCGTCGCTCAGGAATGGGGTGAACGCGGCAAGCAACCCGACCACCACCATGACGCCGAGCAGCACCAACATCAGCAGGCTGCCGCGGCCGCGCTGCTGGGTCAGCTCACAGCACTTCTTGAACTTCTTGCCGCTGCCGCAGGCGCAGAGGTCGTTACGACCGATCTTGACGGTGTT
>JANLHE010000086.1 GCA_024653875.1 Acidobacteriota bacterium | reverse complement strand
CCCAGATGGTCTGTCACATCGTGCACACCACCGGCACCGTGCACGCACTCGTGCGGAAGCACATCGATCGATCGCCGTTGTACAACGGCCGCATCTCTGGCGTGGGCCCGCGGTACTGCCCGTCGCTGGAAGACAAAGTCATGCGGTTTCCCGACAAGGAGCGGCACCAGATCTTCCTGGAGCGCGAAGGCCTGGACGTGGACGAGATCTACGTCAACGGCATGTCGATGAGCTTGCCGGCCGAAATCCAGGATGCGATCGTCCATGCGATGCCGGGGTTGGAGGATGCCGTGGTGCTCCGCCACGCGTACGCGGTGGAGTACGACTTCATTCAGCCGACCGAATTGGATCTGTCGCTTGAGGCCAAGCGGGTGCCCGGGCTGTTTCTGGCCGGGCAGATCAACGGCACGTCCGGATACGAAGAGGCGGCGGCGCAGGGCCTGATGGCGGGCATCAACGCCGCGCGGCGGTGTGCCGGCGCGCCGGCCGTTGTGTTGCAGCGGGACCAGGCGTACATCGGCATTCTCATCGACGATCTCGTGACGCGCGGCTGCCTGGAGCCGTATCGCATGTTCACGTCCCGCGCCGAACACCGTCTGGTGCTGCGGATTGACAACGCCGATCTGCGACTGACGGCGATCGGCCGCGAGGCCGGGATGATTGCCGACGCGCGGTGGGAGGCGTTTCTTGCGCGCGAGGCACGGCTGGAGCGGAATCGATCGCGCGCGATGTCCACGCGCGTGGTGGTGAACGGCCTTCCGGGGACGGCGGCCGAGGCGCTCGCGAGGCCCTTGGTGCCCCTCGCGTCGGTGCAAGCGGCTGGTTTCGCGTTCGAGACCGCCGGCCGGCCGGACATCGACGCGGCGACGCTGGAAGCGGAGTTCAAGTACCGCGGCTACCTCAAGCGGCATGACGCCCAACGCGCGCGCGTGGAATCACAGCACGATCGGCGCATTCCAGACGCGTTCGACTACCGCGAGGTGCCCGGCTTGTCGCGCGAGATGGTGGAGCGACTTTCGGCCATTCGTCCCGCGACGCTCGGCCAGGCCTCTCGCATCCCCGGTGTCACCCCTGCCGCCGTGGCGATCGTGGCCTCACGGGTGGCACGCTGGCGTCCGGCGCCTGTTCCGCCCGAGAATGGTCTGAGTGGCTGAACGCGACACCATCGCCCGGCTCTCACGGCGTATCGCCAAGGCCGGAGGCAGCGCGTCGCCGGATCAGGTCACCAACCTGGCCGCGTACGTGGAGCTGCTCGCCCGCTGGAACAAGAAGATCAACCTCACGGCGTTGCCCGTGGACCCCTTGTCGGACGACGCGGCTGACCGGCTGATTGTGGAGCCGGTGATGGCCGCCCGGCGCCTTCATGAGACGGACCGGCTTGTGCTGGATGTCGGCACCGGCGGTGGATCGCCTGCGATTCCGTTTGCGCTCATGTCGCCGCACGCGAGGCTTGTGATGGTGGAAGTGAAGGTGCGCAAGTGCGCGTTCCTTCGGGAGGTGGTTCGTCAACTCGGGATGACCGGCGCGTCGGTGGAAAACTGCCGTCTCGAGGAACTGCTGTCCAAGAGCGAGCTTCACGAGGCGGCCGACGTGGTGACCGTCCGCGCGGTTCGCCCCGACCGCCGCCTGATGACGGCGATACAGGCGTTCCTCAAGCCAGGCGGACGCCTGTTCTGGTTTGGCGCCGAGGCCTCAGCCCGCCCAGAGCTTCACGTTCCGTTCACTTCCGGACATACCGAGCTTCTGGTGCCGGCCCTCGGCAGCCAGTTATTGATCCTAAATAAGGACTCTAAGTTGTTCTAAAATAAGGACTTATTGTTTCTTCTCCAACGTCCAAGCCTTCTCACAGAG
>JANLHE010000085.1 GCA_024653875.1 Acidobacteriota bacterium | reverse complement strand
CTGACGCTGTTCGTGCCGGTTTCGGCATTCGCACAGCAGGGCACCGCGGAAGTTCGCGGACGAGTGATGGACGCCCAGGAAGCCGCGCTTCCTGGCGTGACGGTAACGGTTCGCAATCAGGACACGGGGATGTATCGCGAGACCATCTCGACGGCCGATGGAACCTACTTTGTAACCGGCATCGTGCCGGGCCGCTATGAAGTGACGGCGTCCCTGCAGGGCTTCAGCACCTTTCTTCGTCGCGACGTCATGCTGGAGGTGGGCAAGACGACATCTCTCAACATTCCGTTGGCCGTCGGCAACGTCTCCGAGCAGATCACGGTGGTCGGCGAAGCCAGGCTGGTGGACACCTCCTCGAAGGAAGTGGGCGGCAACATCACCGCCCGTGAGCTGATCGACCTGCCGTCGGTCAATCGCAATTTCATCGGGTTCGTCGGACTGCTCCCCGGCATTGTCCCGACGATCAGCACCGAGTCGTTCGGCAGTGACTCGGTCTCGGTCAACGGCCAGGATCCCCGCAACAACAACTACACGCTCGATGGGGCCGGCAACAACGACGACGTGATTGGCCAACGGGCGGGCATGCAGGCCAGGACACCCATCGAGGCCGTGGCCGAATTCCAGGTCATCACAAACCAGTTCGATGCTGAATTCGGCCGTACGGCCGGCGCCATCATCAACGCGGTCACCAAGCAAGGCACCAATCGCTTCACCGGATCGGCGTTCATGTTCTACAAGGACGCCTCGTTGACGGCGGAGGACTACTTTGCGAAAAAGAACAACCTGAACAAGCCGGACACCCGGGAACAGCAATTCGGCGGCACGCTCGGCGGACCGATTCTCAAGAACCGGGCGCACTTTTTCGGCAGCGTGGAGCGGGTCGTCATCGACGAAGGCATTACGATCAACCTGCCCGCCCGGCCCGACCTGAACACGACGACCACCGAAGCCACCCGCGTGTGGAACACGGTCGTGCGGGTCGACAATCAGATCTCCGCCAACCACACGTGGGGCGTGCGATGGCTGCGTGAGTACTCGCCGCAGTTCAACCAGATCATCGGCAACGTGTCGCTGGCCGCCGCGCGCGAAGAGGACGACCTCGACCAGACCGTCGTCGGCACGCTGACCTCGGTCCTGGGCAACTCGCGCGTCAATACCCTTCGCGTGGGCTGGACCCAGGAGGATGTGTCGTTCGGGAATTCGTGCTACAACGGCAACGACCGCGATCAGGCGGCATGTCAGCCAACGCTGGCGTTCCAGACATTCACCGGCCAGCAGAGCAACACGGCCCAGAGCCGGATCAATGACTCGTATCAGATCGAAGACACATTCTCGTGGTTCATCCCCGGGCGGAAGGGCGACCACGACGTCAAGACGGGCTTCCAGTACAACTACGCGCGGTCGAAGAACCGCAACGACGGCAATCTGAACGGCACGTTCTCGTTTGGCCGCTCAAGCGCCCCCTTCGATGCGGCTGATCCCAGAACGTATCCCGATCGATTCTCAGTTCGCATCGGCGGTCCGTCGCTGAGCACGAACAAGTCGACATACGTCGGGGCCTTCGTCCAGGACAAGTGGAAGGTGAATCCCAAGCTGACGATCAGCCTTGGGCTGCGGTACGACCTTGAGTTCATTCCCGTCGACGAAATCGACAATCCGCTGTTCAGCGATCCCTCGAACCGGCCGGTGGACAAGAACAACATCCAGCCGCGTTTGGGGTTTGCCTACGATCTGCACGGCAATGGCTCGGACGTGCTCCGGGGTGGCTACGGCCGGTTCTACGACAAGACACACTTCGAACTGATCGGCGGCATCTACACCAACACCGTGTTTGCCACGTCATTCACGCGCAATTTCCCCCTGTCGGCGGCAGACGCCGGTCCGCGGAACGGACGCCTGCCCACGGACCCATTCCTGGTGAACGGGCCGGTCGTCAACGCGGCCCTGCTCGCCTCGATGTTCCCGGCAGGCAGCAACGTGCGAAACACGGGTGCCACGTGGGACAACCCGGACCGGCGGTCGTCGTACACCGATCAAGTCACCCTCGGTTATTCCAGGCAGTTGCGGGAGGATGTCGGACTGAGCGCCGACTATGTTCATGCCTTCTCCCGCGACCTGCTGATGAGCCGGAACCTCAATCCGGGACTCCGAAGCACCACGGCGGTCACGTCGGGACTGGTGCGACAGGGCAGCGCCGAGCTGACGGCGGCGGTCGCCGCGCTGGCCGCGAAGTATCCCGGCTTTGGCAATTTCACCACCAACGTCACGATTCCCGTCAACGTGGCCAAGACCGACTACGATGCGCTTCTGCTGCAGCTGGAGAAGCGTTTCAGCCACAACTGGAGCGCGCGGGTCGCCTACACGCTGTCCTACTCCCGGGGGAACACCACAGGTTCGGGACTTCCGGGCAGTGGCTTCCAGGTGCTCGACGACCTGCAGCTTGAACTCAACGAAGGCCCAACCAACCAGGATCGGCGCCACAATCTGGTGGTCAGCGGTTCCGTGATTGTGCCCAGGACGAAGGGCATGACCCTGAGCGTGGTCGCGCGAGCGCTGTCTGGCGTTCCGTTCAGCCTGTTCGACGGCAACATCGACCCCGACCGCAACGGTTCGCAGTCCGAGCCATTGGCGGCCGGCGACTACTCCGTGACCGGCGAGGATGCGTTCGCGGTCAAGAACCACAAGAGTGAACGCAACGGCGCCTACGGCCCGGGCTTCTTCAAGCTGGATCTTCGCGCCGGGTACCGGTTCCGCCTGCACGGACGAACGCTCGACGCGTTTGTCGAAGTGTTCAACGTGACCAGTCGAGTTAACTTCTCGAATCCCTCCGGGAACCAGGGCTCGCCGAACTTCCTGCTGCTGACCGGCTACAACACCAGCACGAATCCGCGCCTGATTCAGCTGGGCGCGCGCATCGGCTTCTAGCCTGACCACTGCACTGCCGTGGGGGGACAGGCCCCCCACGGCAGTGGCTCTCCGCCGCCCCGGCGGGTTGCGCTACGTTGAGTAATTGTCGGCGGCGCGCCGGGATTCGTCGCGCATTGCCGACGCGAGCGACGCCGGGGTGAGGACCTTCACATCCGCGCCGAACCCCAGCAGCCAGCTGCGCAGCGCCCAGTCGTTGGACACATCCAGCGTCATCCTCACGCGGCCATCGTCGAGTGTCGTGACCTGCTGGGAGTCGTGCCAGGTGCGGCCCTGGACATAGGGCGCGACGCGCGCGGCAAACTCGACCTCAATCCGCTCGGGTTCGGCGGAGAACACGCCGAGGGAAGAGCCAAAGACATCCGCCGGGAGCTCACGCGTCTTGCGGAAGGTCTCTTCCTGAACCGAGAGACGCTCGATGCGCTCGACGGCAAACGTGCGGAACTCGCCGTACTGCGGCACCCACGCCACCAGATACACGCCGCCTTGCGCCAGCGCGAGACGGTAGGGTTGCACCACGTACGACTTGGCCTTGCGGCTGGCGGCGGAAAAATAGCGCATCTCGCTGACGCGGCGATCGCGGACGGCCTCGAACAGCCGGCGCGTGACATCCACCAACTCGGGCCGCGCGCCGCCGGTGCCGGGCGCGGCTTTCGTCGACACCACCTGCGGCAGGGTGGACAGGAACTCGCGCATCCGCGGATTGAGCGCGCCCTCGATCTTCGCCAGCGCGGTGCGCAGTTCATCCGCCAGCGGCCACGCGGAGAAGGCCTCCACGACGGAGCGGCTCAGGTAGAGCGCCGCCACGTCCGCGACCCCGAGGCCGGACTCCACCGAGCGGAACGGCTGCGCGTCCAGGCGCCAGCGCTTGGTGTCGTGTTCCTCGCCCTCGTCATAGATGGCGAAGCCGGCCTCCTGCAGCGCCTGCAGGTCGCGCCGGATCGTGCGCGTGGTCACGCCCGCCTGCTCCGCGAGGTCGTGAATGGTGACGCCCGTACGCGCGGATTCAATGGAACGCAGAATCTGCCACTGACGGATGACCTCGGCGTTACGCAACGGCTATCTCCTCTATTCTCCGGACCGAATCCGCTGCCGGAACCAGATAGTCAGCGCGCCAATCTCGACGTCACCCCTTGCCACACCCACGGTGATATCGACCAGCGCATCTGGCGTGGCAAGGAACTCCCAGCCGTTCGCTTCAACGAAGACGATGGCCACATGTGCGCCGACCCGCTTGTTGCCGTCAACGAACGGATGGTTCAGCACCAGCGAGTGCATGAGGGCGGCGGCCTTCGAGGCGACATCTGGATAGAGATCCTCGCCACCGAACGTCGTCGAGGGCCGGCCCATGGCCGACTCGAGACCGCCGCGATCGCGAAGGCTGGCGGCCCCGCCGTACACGCCCGTCTGCAGACGGTGAATGTGAAGGGCCTGGTCCACGGACAGGTAGAACACAACCCTACTCGGCGAGCTTCCTGAACGCCTTGTCGTACCGGCGCAAGGACCCCTGCGCGAGATCGGCAAACCGCTTGGTCACCTTGCCGTTCTCAAAGTGCCGCACGGCCGTCCGGACGACGATGGCGCCCGTCTGCGGGTGCACCGAGACCTCGACTTCGTCGCCCTTCTTCAGCTTGAAGCGATCGACCACCTCGCGCGGCAGCGTAACGGCCAGCGAGGACCCCGTTTGCACGATCTTTCGAGTCATATCAGTATTCTATCAGTATCCACGTCCGGCGAGTACTTCACTCTTGGCGGTGCCAGACCTGCGACCGGCCAAACAGCGAGATGCCGATGTATCCGCGAATCGTCAGCCGCTGGCCCGTCGCGTCGAGCGTCATCCGGCATCGATAGACCTTGCCCGACTCGGGGTCGAGGATATCCCCGTCGCGATAGTCGTTTCCGGCCTTGCGCATGTTGCGCATGATGACCAGGCCCACCAGCGGCTGTCCCTTGCGGTCGTCGCG
>JANLHE010000082.1 GCA_024653875.1 Acidobacteriota bacterium | reverse complement strand
TCCAGTTCCACCGGTGTCGCGCGCCCGAAGATCGTGACCATGACCTTCAAGGTGTTGCGGTCGGTGTTCACCTCATCGACCGTGCCGTTGAAGCTGGCGAACGGGCCTTCGTTGATGCGCACCAGGTCGCCCTTTTCGAACGTGAACTTCGGCTTCGGCTTCTCGGCCGCCACCGTCACCTGGTGCAGAATCTGGTCCACTTCCTCGCGCGTCAACGGCATCGGCTTCGCGCCGGCGCCCACGAACCCCGTCACCTTGGGCGTGTTCTTCACCACGTGCCAGGCGTTGTCGGACATGTGCATCTCCACGAGCACATATCCCGGGAAAAACCGCCGCGAGCTCTTCACTTCCTTGCCGCCGCGCCGTTCCACGATGTCTTCGGTGGGGATCAGCACCTCGCCAATTTCATCCTGCAGGCCGTACGCCTGCACCCGCTGCTCGAGCGACTCCCGCACCTTGTTCTCGAAGCCCGAGTAGGTGTGGACGATGTACCACTGCTTGGTCTTGACGTCGGTCATGCGCCACCGAACCGCGTAAAGACCCAGCGGACGACGGCCGAAAAGCCCAGGTCCACCGCGTACAGGTACACGCCAAACAGCGTGGACACGGCAATCACCACGACGGTGGTTGCCCACACTTCGCGGCGGGCCGGCCAGGTCACCCGCGTCAGTTCGTTGCGGACCTCAGACAGGAACCGGCGGGATCGACCGATCCACCCGCCCTTCTGATCTGTCGATTCCTTCACGTTGTCGGTCATTGTTCTGCTAATTCCCGTGTTCGGTTACCCGTGCTGCCTTACCCTTCGCGTCGTTGCTCTGGCAGGCCAGGAGGGACTCGAACCCCCAACTCCCGGTTTTGGAGACCGGTGCTCTACCAATTGAACTACTGGCCTGCATTCGAATGAGGCACTGAGCCAATGCGGCAGTGGGCCATTCGAATGCCATTGCCCCATTGCCTCATTGCCTCATTGCCTCATTGCCTCATTACTTGGACTCTTTATGTCCTGTGTGCTTGCGGCAGAACCGGCAGAACTTGTTGAACTCCAGCCGCTCGGAACTCTTCTTGCGGTTCTTCGTGGTCGTGTAGTTCCGGCGTTTGCAGTCGGTACACGCCAGCGTCACAATTTCGCGCATCATTTACCCCTAAAGAGCCCGTCACCTCTGGAAAAGACCCGCCAGACACGCACCGGGTCCCAGGCGCATTCACGCCATGGGACCCGGCCGTTGAGGTCGGTTGTTACGCGATGATCTCGGTGATCGTGCCGGCGCCCACCGTGCGGCCGCCTTCACGAATCGCGAACCGGCTGCCCTTTTCGATGGCGACCGGCGCCATCAGCTCACCGGAGATCGTCGTGCTGTCGCCCGGCATCACCATCTCGACGCCCTCCGGCAGGTGCAACGTGCCGGTGACGTCCGTGGTGCGGATGTAGAACTGGGGACGATAGCCGTTGAAGAACGGCGTGTGGCGGCCACCCTCGTCCTTGGACAGGATGTACACCTCGGCCTTGAACTTCGTGTGCGGCAGGATCGAGCCGGGCTTGGCCAGCACCTGGCCGCGCTCGACGTCGTCCTTTTCCACGCCGCGCAGCAGGATGCCGACGTTGTCGCCCGCCACGCCCGCGTCGAGCAGCTTGCGGAACATCTCAACGCCCGTGACGACCTTCTTCTGGGTCGGCGTGAATCCGATGATCTCGACTTCCTCGCCCACCTTGACCGTGCCGCGCTCGATGCGGCCCGTGACCACCGTGCCACGACCCGAGATCGAGAACACATCTTCGATCGGCATCAGGAACGGCTTGTCGGTCTCACGCTCCGGGATCGGGATGTAGGTGTCGAGGGCTTCCATGAGCTTGAGCACCGACTCGACGCCGGCCGGGTCGCCGTTGAGGGCGCCAAGGGCCGAGACGCGCACCACCGGCAGGTCGTCGCCGGGGAAGCCGTAGCTGGTGAGCAGCTCGCGCACTTCGAGCTCGACCAGGTCGAGCAACTCGGAGTCGTCCACCGCGTCCACCTTGTTCAGTGCCACCACGAGGTACGGCACGTTGACCTGCTTCGCGAGCAGGACGTGCTCACGGGTCTGGGGCATGGGGCCGTCCACCGCGCTGACCACGAGGATGGCGCCGTCCATCTGCGCGGCGCCCGTGATCATGTTCTTGATGTAGTCGGCGTGGCCCGGGCAGTCGACGTGGGCGTAGTGCCGGTTCGCCGTGCCGTATTCGACGTGGCTGGTCGCAATGGTGAGGATCTTCGTGTCATCACGGCGGCCCTGCGATTCCGATGCCTTGGCCACTTCGTCGTACGACACAAACTTCGCCCAGCCCTTGTCGGCTGCCACCTTCGTGAGCGCCGCCGTCAGAGTGGTCTTGCCATGGTCGATGTGACCGATGGTGCCCACGTTCACGTGCGGCTTTGAACGATCGAACTTCTCCTTCGCCATTGCTGTCTTCTCTCCGTTTATCGGCCCAGCCCCGCGCTGCCGGCCTACGAGTTTCATTACCTGCCCAACGCTCGAACACCCAACCACCCCCGCGCCGCCGCTTCGCCACGGGCGCCGGTCTTGCCTTCTGGAGCCGATGACCGGGATCGAACCGGTGACCTCGTCCTTACCAAGGACGTGCTCTGCCAACTGAGCTACATCGGCCTAGTCTTCCTTGGTCGTCGCGCCCCAACCTCTGCCCTGTCTCCCCCTGCGTAGCCCACCGCAGCGTCTGCGCGGAGGTGGGCGTAGCTAGGCGGGGTGCAGGGGGCCCCGCCGATCAATCTTGGAGCGGGAGACGGGGATCGAACCCGCGACCAACAGCTTGGAAGGCTGTGACTCTACCACTGAGTTACTCCCGCCCTCTGGAGCCCAAACTCCCCCTCGAAGAATGGTGGCGAGGGAAGGATTCGAACCTTCGAAGGCGCTGGGCCGACAGATTTACAGTCTGCTGCGTTTGACCGCTTCGCTACCTCGCCAAAAAATCAGCTGCCCCCGCCGTCCCCCCGCACAAAAATGGAGCTGGCGAAGGGATTTGAACCCCCGACCAGCTGATTACAAATCAGCTGCTCTACCGGACTGAGCTACGCCAGCCAGACGAAACGCAAATGGTAGCACGGTCCATGCCAAACGGGCAACCGCGTCAACACGTACCCAATTGGGGTTCAGGCCTTCAAACGGCGCTGCCGCTGGGCGTCAACCCCTGAGGCGTCGCTGCCGCTCCGCCTCAAACATGACAATGCCGGTGGCCACCGAAACATTGAGGCTTTCCACCAACCCGCCCATGGGAATCCGGACCAGCCGGTCGCAGGTCTCCCGGACCAGCCGGCGGAGTCCCTCGCCCTCGGCCCCCACCACGAACGCGGTGGGCAGGGTGTAGTCCAGCGAGTCGTAGGTGTCCGGGGCGTCGCCGGCCAAACCTACCGTCCAGACCCCTTTTTCCTTCAAGGTCTCG
This sequence comes from Acidobacteriota bacterium, assembly GCA_024653875.1. GTDB lineage: Bacteria > Acidobacteriota > Vicinamibacteria > Vicinamibacterales > SCN-69-37 > SYFT01. Next base: position 1,659 of record JANLHE010000082.1, on the reverse strand, counting down.
ATGGCCCGCGCGATGTTGACGACCGTGGCGATCTTGACGTGGTGCACGGCCCCGGCCGACGCCTTGGCGGTGGCCCCGTCAAGCGGCGCGGCATGCCGGGCCTGCCGGATCACGCCATGGCCCCCGGCGCCGTCGACCGACCGCAAAATCGCGCCCACATTCTGGGGATCCTCGATGCTGTCGAGCACCACCAGCAGGGCCGGCCCCTCGGCCTGATCCACCAGTTCCTCCACGGTGTAGGCCGCCAGCGCCTGCAGGTCGGCGGCCACCCCCTGATGCACCCCGCCGCGGGCCATGCGCTCCAGGGCCTGCCGGTCCACGGTGTCCACCGGGATGCGCAGTTCGTGCGCCCGGCTGATCAGCAGGTCCACCCGCGACCCGGCGCCCCGCACGTGGACCAGCCGCGAGACGCGGCGCGCCTTCAGGGCTTCACTGACTGCGTGGATTCCGTAGATCAAGGGCATCCAGACAGATTACCCCATCTTCTTCGCCCGTTCGGCACAAGCCTGGACGCCGGGCACGAGCGCGGCGATGCGGTCGATGGCCGGCACCGCCAGGTCCAGTTCGGGCCCCGACTCCCAGCCGGTCAGCGCCACGCGGATCGGGTGGAACAGCGCTTTCCCTTTCACCCCGGCCACCTCGCGCGCCCTGGTGGCGGCCGCCCGGAAGGACTCGCGCGTCAGCGGACCGGCGCCCTCGACGGCGTCGGCAAACGCCCGCACGACGCGGACGCCGTCGGCCTCGGCCGCCACCAGGCGCCGCGCCTCGGCCTCATCCCACGCGCAGACAAACGCCACCCGCGCGGGCACCTCTTCAAGCCGGTCCACCGCCCCGACCGCCATCGGCAGCAGCGCCGCCACCGCCTCGCGCGCGGCGGGCGTGTCGGCCGGGAACACGCCGGCGCGCACGAACCACGGCAGCGTCAACGCCGCCAGCCGCTCCGGCTCCGCCACCTTCATGTAGTGCCGGTTAATCCACGCGAGTTTGTCGGTGTCGAACACGGCGGCGCTGTGACTGACCTTGGCCAGATCGAATCGCCGCGCCATCTCGCCGGCGGCCACCAGTTCTTCGCCCTCGCCCGGCGACCATCCCAACAGCGCCAGGTAGTTCACCAGCGCTTCGGGCAGGTACCCGCGCGCGCGAAACTCCGACACGCTCGTCGCGCCGTGCCGCTTGGACAGCGGCGCGTGATCGGGGCCGAGCACGAGCGACAGGTGGGCAAACGCCGGCGGCGTCCAGCCAAGCGCCTCGTAGATCAGGATCTGCCGCGGCGTGTTCGAGATGTGATCTTCGCCGCGGATGACGTGCGTGATCGCCATCTCCGCGTCATCCACCACCACGGCAAAGTTGTAGGCGGGTCCCCCATCGGATCGGACGATGACGGGATCGCCGATGACGGCCGTGTGAAACGTCACGTCGCCGCGCACCAGATCGTGAAACGTGATGTCGCGACCTGCCGGCACCGCGAACCGCAACGCGGCCGGCTCGCCGGCGGCGCGGCGCCCGGCCGCCTCGGCGGCCGGCAGCGAGCGGCAGCGGCCGGAGTACTTCGGCGGCAGCGCGGCAGCGAGCGCGGCCGCGCGTTCCTGTTCCAGTTGTTCGGCGCTGCAGAAGCAGTAGTACGCGTGACCGCCGGCAATCAGGCGGCTTGCGGCCGCC
>JANLHE010000081.1 GCA_024653875.1 Acidobacteriota bacterium | reverse complement strand
GCCACCCGGCAGCCGGATAATCAGCGGCACCTGAATCGTCTCGCGATACAGGAACATGCCGTGTTCGTCCTCGCCGTGGTCGCCCAGCCCTTCGCCGTGATCGGACAGAAAGATGATGGTGGCGTTGTCGTGATGCCCCGCGGCGACGAGCGCGGCCATCAGCCGCCCGACAAGCGCGTCCGCGTACGCCACCTCCCCGTCATAGGGATCGCCCTTGGCAAACTCCGGCGGCGGAGCGTACGGCGTGTGCGGTTCGTACAGGTGCACAAAGAGGAAAAACCGATCGGTCGCCTGCCGGTTGATCCAGGCGATCGCCGCGTCCACCGTCTGCGCGCCCGGCCGCTGCACCTGACCGAGCGGGCGACTGGGTGCTGCCTTCTGGAGGGCGTCGTCATACACGTCAAAACCGCGCGCGAGACCGACGGCCGACCGCAGCACATACGACGACACAAAGGCGCCCGTCGCGTATCCCCGATCGCGCAGCCGCTGTGCCAGCAGCACCTCGTCGTCCTTCACCGTGAAGCCGATGTTGTCGCGCACGCCGTTGGCGAACGGCAGCCGTCCCGAGAAGATCGACGTGTGCGCCGGCAGGGTCTGCGGCGAATGGGTGTACGCGTGCTCGAACAGCACTCCACCTGCGGCCAGGGCATCGATCGCCGGCGTCCGTATGGCCGCGTAGCCGTAGGCGGGCAGTCGATCCGCGCGCAGCGTGTCGATGGAAATCAGGATGATCGGACCGTCAGCCGCGGGCCGCGACTGCCACCACCATCCTCCGGCCAGGGCTGCGACGGCCAGCGCGGAGGCCGCAACGAGCGTGACGCGCCGGGTCAGCGGCCCTCCAGCAGCGCCCGAAGGCGATCGATGTCGGATCCGTAAAACGCGCGCGGGGCCGTGCGGACAAATCGCTCCAGATGGGGCCGTGCGTCGGCGAACCGACCCGCGTTGACCAGCTCCGTGCCCAGATTGAACAGCGCATCGAAGTTGCGTGGATCCATCGTGACGGCGTCCTGCCAATGCGCGATCGCCGCCTCGCGGCGTCCCTGTTGCAGGGCGATGACACCAAGGCCGGCGTGGGCGCGCGAGGCGCGCGGCTCCACGAGCAGGGCCGCACGGAAGGCCGCTTCGGCCGGCTGCCATGCGCGTTGCTGCAGATGGACGGTGCCGACGTTCTCGAGCGCCTGGACATCGCGCGGACGCACCGCCAGGATCTTCGCGAACGTGCCCAGGGCGTCCTTCGTCCGCCCGGCGCGCGCGTAGGCAATCCCAAGGCCGTTGAGCGCCGCGGCGTGCCGGGGATCACCGGCAATGACCCGCTCGAGGATTGTCGTCGCCTCCGGCACGGCCCCTGTGTCGGCAAGGTAGGTGGCAAGACGGACGTCGACGTCGGTATCCGGATGGCGCCGCGCGGCCGCGCGCAGGGTGGCGAGAGCCATGCCGACGGCGCCGGCGTCCCACTGCATGAACGCGAGCCGCAAGGCGGCCACGGACATGTCCGGCCGTTCAGCGATCACCTGTTCGTACGTGCGAATGGCGTCCGCGATGCGCCCGCCCTGATAGTGCGCGATCCCTTCGAGCATCAGCTGATCGAGGCGGATCAGCCGCTTCGGATCGTCGGCTTCGGTGAAGCGCGTTTTGCGCGGCGCCGATCGGGCCGCGTAGCCCAGCGACTCCAGGCGCGCGCGGGCGTCGGCGTCCTCCTGACGGGCCGCGCCCGGCAACCCGGCGGCCAGCCCGTC
>JANLHE010000080.1 GCA_024653875.1 Acidobacteriota bacterium | reverse complement strand
GGCGGCCTGGAACGACCACACGCACAGGCATGCCGGCACTGGTGTTTGGCGCCGTGTGCCTGGCGTCGGCCGCCGCGACCTACCCCATCCGATTGCTGCAGGTGCTCCCGGATCTCCCGGCCCGCCAGGCGCTGTTCGACGCGCTGGCGGACTATTTCGTGGGCAGCCCGCTCTCCGATCCGCTGTTCTTCGCCATGCTGGCGGCGCAAGGCGTGGCGCTGGCATGGGCGGCCGAGTCAACGTGCCGCCGTGTCGCGGGCCTGACCGCCTGGGTCGTCAGCGCGGCCTTGCTGTCGCACGCGCTGAGCGCCTTGCTCAATCTCCAGCGAATCGTCAGCGCCGCCAGCCGGCGGGAAGACTTTCCGGCGTCCATCCTGGAGCTGTTCCGAACGGTCCGGGTCAGCACCCAATACGATGTGAATGCGGCCGCGTCCGTCTTTGTGATGGTCGGCGTGGCCTCCATTGGCCTGTGGACCTGGCGCAAGTCACTTTGGCAGATACCTGCCACGGGGCTGGTCATGGTCGGCCTGTGGCTGACAGGTTCCCGTGTCGCGATGCTCGCGGCGGCCGTCTCGGGCCTGTTGGCGCTCGTCGCAGGCGCCGTCGGCGCCAGCGGGCGCGCACGGTGGCTCGGATTCGCGAGCGCCGGGGCCGTGGTGGTTGCGGCGGCGGCGGCCGCGGTGGTCTATCCGCAGGGCCGCAATTTGAACGTGTCCGCGTCGGTCGAAAGCCGAACGGTCTTGTTCCGCACCGGCGTGCAGATGGTCAAGGACAGTCCTGTCTTTGGCATCGGCATCGGGCGGTTCCACGAACTCTCGGAGCAATACGGTTCATCGGACATTTCGCGGATCCTCGGTGTGCGGCGCACGCGCGACAATGCGCACAACAACTACCTGCAGGTTGCGGCGGAGTCAGGCATCGTCGGACTGGCCGCGTTCGGCTGGATGCTCGGTGCCTGCGTGGCTGGCGGGATCAGGCGGCTGCGGTTGCTGGACGCCCACCGCCGATGGCAGTTGGCTGGAGTGGTGGGGATGATGTTGACCTGGCTGGCGGGCCACCCGTTGCTCGTGCCGGAAGCTGCGGTGATGTTCTGGCTCTTCGCCGGCGTGGCCGCCACGGTTGGACCGGCGCCTCCACCCAGGCCGGCGAAGCGCGTGTCCGGGGCGATTGTGCTGGTCGTTATTCTCGCGTCCATTCCGTGGCAGGCCTCTGGACAGCGACGACGGGCCGAACTTGAGCACTTCGGCCGAGGCCTGTCAGCGTGGCAGGTGCCGGACATCGGAGAACGTTATCGGAACACCGGTCGCCAGTTCTCGTTGTTCCTGCCGGCAGGCCAGCTCGTCACGTTGCCGATCCGGACGGCACCCGGTGTTGCCTCCCCCCTGACCCTGAGACTGTTTGCTGCCGGTAAAGAAGTCGATGCAGTGATCGCGGGACCAGACGACTGGGTGATGTACGTGTTCCGGGTCCCGGACGGTCCTGACAGGTTCGTCGAGGTGAGGTTCATTGTCGAGTCCCCCGACGGAACCCCGGCCGATTGCGCTCCGTGCCTTCACGTGGGAAAACAGAGCGTGCGGACCGCCCCGCCGGTCTGAGGCGCGTTGCAGGCCTCGGTACATGGAGGGCACGGGCTTGAGCCCGTGCCGCACGCCCCGGGCTGAAGCCCGGGGCCTCCGTGCGACTACACGCCGCGCCTTGTTACTGAAGAGCGATCGCCGCCACTTCCC
>JANLHE010000078.1 GCA_024653875.1 Acidobacteriota bacterium | reverse complement strand
CGAATCAGTGCAGCCTGAATTCCATCTGGATGATGACGAGCACGGGCACGGCCCGCCCCTGGAAGCGCCCGGGGCGGAAGAGCCACTGCTTGGCCGTGCGAATCGCCTCTTCGTCGAGACCGAACGCGCGGTCGAGTGACTTGATCACGCGGATCTCGGTGATGACGCCGTTGGTGCCGACCACGGCTTCCAGTTCCACGACGCCCTGAATCTTCGCGCGCATCGCGTCGGGCGTGTACTTCGGCTGCAGGTCGCGCAGGATCGTGGGGTTCACCACGTCGCTGCCCGGCCGCATCGCGCCGCCACCGAATCCGCCGCCCGTGCCCGGCCCGATGCCGGAGCCGGTGCCGGGCCCGGTGCCCGTGCCGGCGCCCGTGCCGCCGCCCCCACCCGTGCCGAGGCCGGCGGAGGGCGCGGCCGACAGGCCCGTGAGGATGCCTGGCGTGGGCACCACCGCGGTCATCTGCACCGGCGCCATCAACGACGGCGGCGGGGGCGTCGCCGGCTTGGTTACTTCAATGACCGGCGGCTTTGGCAGCTCGGCCTTCATCTCAATCTTCGCGGGAGGATCGGGGGACGTGTTGCCGCCGCCCCCGCCACCGCCTCCGGGCCCAACCGTCTGCACGAAGACGAGATCGTACTTGTCCGGCGGCGTGTAGCTTGGGGCCTCGGCCGGAGGCCGGATGGCCATGACGATGAGAATGAGCACCACGGCCACGCCGTGGACCACCACCGACGTGCTGAACGCGCGCCCCATGTGCCGCCCGTCGGCGTGCTCGAACGTGGAGTTGGCGGCCAGCCAGCCCTGCGACACCACGGCCGGCCCGGACGCCACGGGGGCCGTCGCCGGGAACGCCTTGGGCTCGCCCGGTCCGCCGGTCGGCGGCACGTGAGGAGGGGTCGCGGTCATTTTCGTGTCACTTTTAGTATACGCAGGTCGGGCTCCAGGGGCGAACTGTGCAAAACCGGTGCCTCACGGCCGCGCCCGCGGGGTGATAGAATCGCGGCTCAACAGGCTGTTTTTGTTTAGGAGTGCCCAAATGTTCGGAAGCCTTGGCCTTCCCGAGTTGCTCATCATTCTCTTCATCGTGATCCTGGTGTTTGGCGCCAGCCGCCTTCCCGAATTGGGCAAGGGCATCGGCAAGGGCATCAAAAACTTCAAGGACGCGACCAAGAACGGCCTGGACGACAAGCACGGATCGTAGCTAGATCACGACACGCCGGTCCCCGACGCGGCGCGTCACCCGTTCCCGGTCCAGAAACTCCAGCAAGGGAATCGCGAACTTCCGGCTGACGCCAAAGCGGGCCTTCGCCGCGGCCACGTCCATCGTGGCGCCAGCCCCCATCGCCTTCACATCCGCCTTCAGCCCCGCCAGCACCGCGGCGTGGAACCACAGCACGTCCAGGCGCTGGGCGCGTCCCTCGCGCTGCAGGGCCTGCAACGCCTTCTGCGCCACGGCCGTCTGCGTCTTCGCGGCAGCGGCAAGCGTCGCCAGGTCCGGCGGCTGTAACCCCGCGGCCTGCAGCGACTCGTCCACCGCCAGGCGCACGCGCGCGTCTTCCCCGCTCACCAACGGGCGATGGGCGGTCAGCGCCAGGCGGTCCGTGCCGGCAACCGCGCTCCCCAGCGTTTCGAGCAGGGCTTCAAGGGCGTCACCGGCGCCGATCCGATCGCGCAGGACCTCGCGCGGGAGGCCGGCCTCCTCGGGGTGCTCGCGATGGAAGGTGGTCAGGATGTCCACCGTCGCGGCCCGCGCGGCGGTCGCCCGCGCGCCATCGATCACGCGGTTGCCTGATCGCATCGCCGTGCCTGCCGCGACCATCTCGTCGAGCACCTGTGCCGCTGCCGCAGGCGCCAGTCCCCCGCGCCGCACGAGATCGCCCGCCGTGAGCCCGCGCAGGCCCGCGTCCGCCAGCCAAATCGACGTCCACGCCGCGGGCGCCGACCCGGTCAGCGACGCCAGGCGCCCGGCGGCCCGGGTGCGGCGGATGCCGCCGGCCGCCGGTTCGGGATCGATCACCGTCGCGCCGCCGATGGTCACGGCCGGTGACTCCGCGCGCAGCACGAGGCGGTCGCCGCGCGTCAACACGGCGGGCGACAACAGCCGCACGCGCGCCAGCGCCTCTCCGCCGGCCGGCACATCGACCTGCGCCGCCCCCACCTCCACCCGGGACCAGGGATCACCGGACCGCGCGCGCACGGCCGACAACGACACGCGCCCGGTCCACTCGCCCGTGCCCTGATGCACGCGCACCCGTTCGCCATGGCGCAGCGGCCGGACCCCCGCCAACAGTTCCAGGTGCACGTCCACCCGCCGGGTGACGGCGAGCGTGCCCGCGCTCGCCAGCGTCATCCCGCGCGTCACGTGCTCGAGGTCAACGCCGCCAAGATTGATCGCCGCGCGACGCGGCGCCGTCGCCACGGGCGCGGATCGACCGTGCACCTGCACGCCTCTGACCCGCACCTCATCCCCGCGCGGCAGCACCACCAGCGCATCCCCCTCGCGGACCTCGCCCGACACCAGCGTGCCGGTGACGACGGTGCCGAAGCCGCGGACGGTGAAGGCGCGGTCGATGGGCAGGCGCGTCACGCCGGCCCGGGCCAGACGTGGCGTTGCCGTCGCGAGCGCCGCGATCGCCTGTCGCAGCTCGTCCAGACCGGCGCCGGTCCGCGCGGAGACGGCCACCACCGGCGCGCCCTCGAGCGCGCTGCCCGCCACCAACTCGCGCGCCTCGAGCGACGCCAGCTCAATCGTGTCGGGATCGGCGATATCGATTTTGGTGATGACAATGAGCCCGCGCGGGATAGCCAGGAGCCGGCAGATTTCGAAGTGTTCGCGGGTCTGCGGCATCACGGACTCGTCGGCCGCGACCACCAGCAACACGGCATCCAATCCGCCCGCGCCCGCCAGCATCGTCCTCACGAACCGTTCGTGCCCGGGCACGTCCACGAGCGCGACCTCGACATCCCCGGCGGTCGTGTGGGCGAAGCCCAGCTCGATCGTGATGCCGCGCGCCTGCTCTTCCTTGAGCCGATCGGGGTCGGTCCCGGTCAGCGCGCGCACGAGCGCGCTCTTGCCGTGGTCGATGTGCCCCGCCGTGCCGATGACCAGCGTCCGCGCCACGGCTATCGGGTCTTCCTCTTCTTCGCCGCTTTCTTGAACGCGCGCTCGCGCGGGCCCGGCCGGTTGCCGCCCCGCGGCTTGGCCTTCGCGGTGGACTTCCCGCCCGCGCGCTTGCGCTGCGCCACGTGAGGCGCCGGCCGCGCCGGCTTCTTCTTCGGCACGGCCTGGCTGTGGCGCGGGCCGCGGTTGCGTTCGGACTGGCGGACCGCGTCCAGAATCTCGACCAACCCCAGGTCGATCAGGCGTTTCTCCAGATCGACGCGAATCACCTGCACGGCCACCTTGTCGCCGAGCCGGTAGATGCGGCCGTTCTTTTCGCCGCGCAGCAGGTGTGCCTTCTCGATGAACCGGTAGTAGTCGTCCGCCATCGTGGAGACATGCACCATGCCTTCCACGAAGTGCTCAACCAGTTCGATGTGGAGGCCGAACGCGCTAACGCCCGTCACGAAGCCGGTGAACTCATCACCCACCTTGTCGGCCATGAAGCGCACTTTCTTCCACTGCACGAGCTCGCGCTCCGCGTCCGTCGCGCGCCGCTCGCGGCCGGACGTATGCCGGCCCATCTCGGGCAGGTCCTCGGTGAGGTCCGTGCGGCGCTCCTTCGACATGCCGTGCCGCGACTCGCGGAGCGACCGATGTACCACCAGATCCGGGTACCGGCGGATGGGTGACGTGAAGTGGGCGTAGTGCGCGGTCGCCAGGCCGAAGTGGCCGACCGGCGTCGGGTCGTACATCGCTTTCTGCATCGTGCGCAGCATCAGCATCGCGATGGGTTTTTCTTCCGGCTTGCCGTGGATCTTCTCCACCAGTTTCTGGAAGTGCCTGGGCTCGAGTTGGTCCGCCGGGCCCGACAGCGAGTACCCCAGCGCGCCGATGAACTCCTCGAAGTCCTCGACCTTCTTCGGATCCGGCGCCTCGTGAATGCGGTACAGCGTCGGCACGCGATGGCTCTCGAGGTGTTCGGCCACGGTCTCGTTGGCCAGCAGCATGAATTCTTCAATCAGCCGGTGCGCGACGTTGCGCTCGGCCGCCACGATGGCTTCAATCTCGCCGTCCTCGCCAAACCGGATTTCCGATTCCTTCAGGTCGAAGTCCACCGAGCCGCGCAGGCGCCGCCGCTGGTTCAGGATCCCGAACAGCTCATGCATCCGTTCGAACATCGGCACCAAGGCCTTGTATTTCCTGCTGACGACCGGATCGCGGTCCGTCAGGATCCGGGCGACCTCGGTGTAGGTCATCCGGGCGTCGCTGTGAATCACGGCGTCGTGCATCTCGTACCGCACCACCGCCCCGTTGCGCTGGTCCACTTCCATGAGGCACGACTGCACCAGCCGGTCCACGTTGGGTTTCAGGCTGCAGAGGCCGGTGGACAACTCCTCCGGGAACATGTGCACGGCCCGCTCGGGAAAATAGACCGACGTGCTCCGGTCGTACGCCTCTTCATCCAGCGCGCTGCCTTCGGTCACGTAGTGCGAGACATCGGCGATGTGCACGCCCAGCCAGTAGTTGCCGTTGGGCAGCCGGTCGATCGAGATGGCATCGTCAAAATCCCGGGCGTATTCGCCGTCGATGGTGACGGTCTGCCACTGGCGGAAGTCCGTGCGGCCCTCGCGGTCCTTCGCCGTGACCTCCGCCCCCTTCTTCACCGCTTCGGCCACCGCGGCGGCGCCATGGTGATCCGCGATGCCGTACTTGCGGATGATCACCATCGTGTCCACGCCGGGCGCGTTGACGTCACCGAGCACTTCCGTGACACGCCCCTGTGCGGGCCTGGTCTGCGTGGGCCAGGTCGTGATCGACAGCGTGACCATCTCGCCGGCGACGGCGTCGAGGGCTTCGCCCGGCGTCACCTCCACGTCCATCACGAGGCGCCGATCGAACGGCACCACGAATCCACGGCCGTGTTCATCCACCTCATAGCGGCCAACCACGGACGAGGTGCCCCGTTCCAGGATCCGGACAATCCGGCCTTCGGCCCGGTTCTCGTCACGCGACCGCTCCACGCGGACCACGACGCGGTCGCCGTGCATCGCCTGATTCAGATTCGCGCCGGCGATAAAAATGCTCTTGGGGCCCTCGTCCGCGGGCCGCTCGGCGTCCACGAACCCGAACCCGCGGGGGTTGGTGGTCACGCGGCCCACCACCAGGTTCATGCGGTCCGGCAGGCCGAATCGTGCGCCGCGAATTTCAACCAGTTCCCCGCTGTCCACCAGGTGCGTGAGCGCCCGTTTGAAGGAGGCGCGCTGTTCGCGCGGCCACTGCAGTTGCTGGAGCAGCTCCTTGACGGTGGCCGGGTGGTCCACCTTCTCCCGGATCTGCTGCAATATCTCGTCGTCTGTCTTCATTGGTAATCGTTTCTGCCGGTATTTTCTTGTAGGGCGTGGGCTTTAGCCCCGCCACTTAAGTGTAAGCCCCACCCAACCGGGCGGGGTGTTTTGCGGTCTACTTCCCTGGTGCCGCCTGTTTACGGAGCCGCTTCACTTCCCGTGACCCGAGCCGACGACCTGCCGTCGGGCGAGCGTGTGCTCGCGGGCGACCCGCCGGAGGTGCGGGCACTGGTGGCTGCGGCCAGGACCGGCGACCGGGCGGCCTTTGACGATCTGGTGTCGCTTTACCACCGGGCCGTCTTCCGCACGGCGATGGCGGCCCTCCAGCGCCGCGAAGATGCCGACGACGCCACGCAGGACGCGTTTGTCCTGGCGTGGCGCAAGATTTCGGGGTTCCGCGGCGATTCGTCGTTCAAGACCTGGATGTTGACCATCGTGTGGCGCCAGGCGCTGGACAGGCGCAAGTCGCGGGCGCGCTGGTGGCAGCGGGGCGGAAACGACGCGCCCGCCGAGATGGACCGGCTGGTCAGCCTGGAGGCTGACCCCGAGCGCCAGGCCGAGGCCCGGCATCGCATGCGCCAGGTGCGGGAGGCGATCGATGCGCTCACGCCGAAACTGCGAGACACCTTGCTGCTCGCCGCCTCGGGCGACCATGGGTACGAGGAAATCGCCACGATGCTGGGCGTGCCG
>JANLHE010000076.1 GCA_024653875.1 Acidobacteriota bacterium | reverse complement strand
GGCGCGTTGGCAAATCCCACCAGGAACTTCCGCCCGGTGCGCGTCTCGTCCGCGGCGCCTGTGTGCCAGCGGACCTCGTAGTCCGGCGCGCGATAGGTCCAGACCAGTTGCAGGCTCTTGACCACATAGCCCAGCGCTCCGCGTGTGGACCGGGCCGCAAACAGCAGGCCCACCTCGGCATCAAACCCGATGCCCGCGATGTTCAGGAAGATGCGGTCTCCTGCGTAGCCAACGTCGATGCGAGTGGCCGCCGGCGCCAACGCCACCCGCATGGCATCAGCCTGGGTGCGCGGCAGCCTCAGCCCGCGAGCCAGGCCGTCGCCCGAGCCGCACGGCACGATTCCGAGCGCGACCGATGTGCCGACCAGCGCCTGCGCCACTTCATTGACCGTGCCGTCACCACCCATCGCGATGACGGCTTCGCACCCCCCCGCCACGCAGTGCTGCGCCAATTCGCGCGCATGCCCCTGCCGTTCCGTCATCAGCACCATGGCGTCCACGCCGGCCGCGGCCACCGCGTCGCGGACAAACGCGCGCCGCCGATCGGCTTCACCCGGACGGCTGCCTCGACGGCCTGAGATGGGGTTGATCACGACGCCAACGCGCATAGGGGCGGTGTTATAGTAGCGTCCAATGCCGAACAAGCGTTCCACCCTCGTTCTGCTCGTGGTTGCATGCCTGGTTGTTGGCGGCACACTGTTCCAAACCTACCGATTCGATCAGCAAATTGAGCGCGACCGCGCGCTGGAAGACACCACCACGCAGCAGTTGCATGCCACGGACCTGGCGCTGGCCGACGTGCAGCAGGCGCAAGCGGGTTACGTGGCGGCGGGTCAAGGCTCCGCGTTCTGGATGAACCGGTTCGACGAGGCCATGGCGCGCGTCGAGGGCACGCTGCGGGAACGGCAGCAGACGACCGGCTCCAGCGGCGCGCTCACCCACTATGACGGGGCCATTGAACAGTTCGAGGCCCTTCGCATCTCGGATCGCCGGGCTCGAAACTACGTCGGTAACGGCCAGCTCATCATGGCGTCCGATGTGATCTTCGTCGAGAGCCTCGAGCTCCTCACCCGCATCCGGGGGAATGTCAGCGCGGCCAGGGATACCGAGGTGTTTGCCTCGCGGCAGCTCATGGCGCAGACCACGCAGTTCCGCCAGGCCCTGGCCGTCGGCGGACTGGCCTTCACCTTTCTGGTGGCCGTGATCGCGTTCCGGAAGATTGGCGCGGCGCCGGTCGAGGATACGGCCGCGGCGCCTGCTGTCACTTCACCGGCCACGGCCGCGACATCGTCCGGATCCACGGCCGCGGTGGTCCCGGTCGGGCTGGCGGACGCGGCCGATGTCTGCGTGGATCTGGCGCGCCTGCTGGACGGCCGGGACCTGCCCGCGCTCCTGGAGCGGGCGGCGTCGGCCATCGGCGCCCAGGGACTGGTGCTGTGGGTCATCGACGAAGACAGGACCACCCTGCGCGCAACGCTCGGGCACGGCTACTCCGATCGCATGCTGCAGCGGCTCGGCACGCTGCAGGTCTCGGCGGA
>JANLHE010000074.1 GCA_024653875.1 Acidobacteriota bacterium | reverse complement strand
GCGGCGATCGCGAACGCGCTGGCGAACCGGACGGACCTCATCGTGGCCAAGCGCCAGCTTGAGAACACGGACCTGAACATCGACCTGCTGCGCAATCAGATCCTGCCCGCCGTGGACCTGCAGCTCAACTACTCGGCCGCGGGCACGGGCGGCACGCAGAACAACTACTCCAACGAGTTCCCGCCGCTGCTGATCAGCAGCAGTGAGCGCGGGTTCGGGCCGGTGTTCGGCGATGCGTTCCGCAACACCAACCCCGCCTGGACGATCGGCCTCAGCATGGCGTATCCGCTGGGCAAGAGCAGCGCCGAGGCGGCGCTGGCCACGCGGCGCCTCGAAAAGCAGCGCGCGGAGATCAACCTGCGCGATGCCGAACTGCAGGTCACCACGGCGGTGCGCGACGCCGGCCGCCAGGTCTCCACCAACTTCAAGCGCGTCCAGGTCACCCAGGTGGCCAAGCAGCGCGCCGACCGCCAGCTGGAGGCCGAGCAGAAGCGCTTCGCGGTGGGCCTGTCCACGACGTTCCAGCTGCAGTCACGCCAGCGCGACCTCGCGCGCGCCCGCATCAACGAACTGCAGGCCATCATCGACTACAGCCGGTCGCTGATTACCTTCGAAGCGATTCAACGGGCACCCATTCGGTGACGGCGGCAATGGCGAAGTGAGGGTAATGCCCGAAATGGCGAAATTGCGGGACTCGTGACTAGAATCCCCATGTGCCCCGCGTCTCTGCCATCGTCATCACCCTGAACGAGGCCTCACACATCCGTGAGTGCCTGGCGGCCCTGTCCTGGGCCGACGAGGTCATCGTGGTGGACAGCAACAGCACCGACGGCACGCCTGATCTGGCGCGGCTTGCCGGGGCGACCGTCATCTCCCGCGACTGGCCGGGGTACGCGGCGCAAAAGGACTTCGCCGCCACGCACGCGGCCCACGACTGGATCCTCTCGGTGGACGCCGATGAGCGGGTCACGCCGGAACTGGCGGCGGAGATCCGCCGGACGCTGGAGTCGCCGGGCGACCGTGCCGGATTCCGCATCCCGCGCGTCACGTTCCATCTGGGCCGGTGGATTCGCACCACGGACTGGTATCCCGACTATCAACTGCGCCTGTACGATCGCCGGCACGCCTCATGGACGGGCGGCGCCAGTGGCGTTCCCGGGTCGAGCATCCGCCTCGTGCATGAGTCGGTCACCGCGCGCGGCCCGGTGGGACAGTTCACCGGCGAGCTGCAGCACTTCGCGTATCGCGACATCGCCCACCACTACGAGACCATGCAGCGGTATACGACGCTGGCGGCGCAGCAGATGTCCAATGACGGGCGGCGCGCGAGCCTGCCCGGCCTGCTCCTGCATCCGCCGGCCGCCTTCCTCCGCAACTACATCCTCAGGCGCGGGTTCATGGACGGCACGGCGGGCCTCATCGTGTCGGCGATGAACGCGCACTACGTGTTCCTCAAGTTCGCGAAGCTGTGGGCGCTGCGGAGCGCGCTGGCAGGGGTGAAACGCGATTGACCTCCGTCCACGTGGACACGGCGCAGACGTGGCGCGGCGGACAAAACCAGGTACTGCTGACCGTCACGGGCCTCTGCGAGGCGGGACACCCGGCGGTGCTGGTGGCCCAGGCCAGCGGCGTCCTGAAACGGCGCGCGCAGGAAGGCCTGCGCGTGGTGGCGCTCAATCCGGGCGGCGAGTTCGACCTGCAGGCGGGATGGCAACTGCACCGCATCCTGCGCGACATCTCGCCGGACGTGGTGCACGTGCACGATCCGATGGGCGTGGCGCTCATCGCCATGGCGCTCAAGATGCAGCCGCGCCTCACCCCGCGCCCGCTCGTGGTCGCGTCGCGCCGCGTGGATTTTCATCTCAAGGGCAACGCCTTCTCGCGCTGGAAGTACCGGCACGTGGATGTGTTCGTCGCCGTGTCGCGCATGATCGCGGGCATTCTGGTGGAGGACGGCATCCCGGCCGATCGGATTGAGGTGGTGCACGACGGCGTGAACATCAGCGCCCTGGACAAGATTCCCGTGCAGGATGCGCACAAGGCGTTCTGGCTCCCCCACGGATCGCCGATCGTCGGCAACGTGGCTGCGCTCGTGCCGCACAAGGGGCAGAAACACCTGGTGGATGCGGCCGCCGTGGTGGTGCGCCAGGTGCCCGACGCGCGATTCGTGATTCTCGGAGAAGGGGAATTGCGGCCCGCGCTCGAACAGCAGGTGAAATCGCTCGGCCTCGAGCGCCACGTCTTCCTGCCGGGCTTTCAGGCCGACGTGCTCGCGCTGCAGAAGTCATTCGATATCTTTGTCATGAGTTCGATCACCGAGGGCCTCGGCTCGTCGATGCTCGACGCCATGGCGTGCGGCACGCCCGTGGTCGGCACGCGCGCCGGCGGCATTCCCGAGGCCATCGACCACGGCCGCACCGGACTGCTGGTTCGCCCGCATCATGCCGACGAACTGGCCGCCGCC
>JANLHE010000073.1 GCA_024653875.1 Acidobacteriota bacterium | reverse complement strand
ACTCAATGTGTATGTCATTAGCGCCCGTGCTTCTCGTCTCGATGCCGCAGCTCACCGATCCGAACTTCGCGAAGACGGTGGTGCTGTTGTGCGAGCACGGTCCGGAAGGGGCGCTGGGGCTGGTGGTCAATCGTCCGTCGGAGGTGAACGCGGCGGCGGCGGTGCACATGGAGCCGCCGCTGGCGCAGCCCAACGATTTGCCGTTGCTGATCGGCGGGCCGGTTGAACCGCAGCGCGGCTGGATCCTGACCGCGCGGCAGCCCGAGGTGGAGCACAAGGCGCTGGGCGGCAGTCTGTACCTGACCGCGTCACCGGCGCTGTTGCGCGAGGCGCTCGAGGCCCGGCCCGCGCCGCGCCGCACCCTGGTGCTCGCCGGCTATGCCGGTTGGGACGCCGGCCAGCTCGATGAGGAGCTCGCCGGCTCCGCGTGGCTCATCGCGCCGCTCGAGCTCGACCTCATCTTCGAAATTCCGCCCGCGGCCGTGTGGGAAATGGCCATCCGCCGCATGGGCGCCGATCCCCTCAATCTCCAGATGGGCCACGGCGTTCATTGACACCCTACAATGGTCCCATGGCAGACACAGGCATGAAATCCGCGTACGAGCTGGCGATGGAGCGGCTGCAGAAGAAGGATGCCGATGCGGGCGTCGAGCGGCGTGAAGTGACCGACACGCAGCGGGCCGCCATCGCGGAGATCAGGAATTTCTACGAGGCCAAGTTCGCCGAGCTGGAGGTGCTGCACCAGGGGCGATTGCGGCAGCTGGTGGACCCGGCCGAGCGCGACGTGCGCATGGAGGAATACCGGCGCGACCGCGAGCGGCTCTCGAGCGAGCGGGACGCGAAGATCGAGAAGGCCCGCCAATGACCATCGTCCCCAGCGACGGCGGCCGCATCACGCCGGACTTGTTTGTGACCATGCGCGAGTTGACACAGCGGATCATCGCCGAGCGCGGCGCGTTCTGGACCAATCAGTTCGAGTCGCTTGGCGACGAGGTGTGGGCGCAGACCGAGGGGACGGGCACGGGCCGCCTGGTGCCGATGTGGGATCCGTCGCTGGCGAATGCGATCGAGCCGGTCGTGACCCTCGCGTGCGATCACGGGCTGAAGTACATCAGCACCGACCTGTATCGCTGAGCCATGGCCCGCATGGCCCCACGGCAGACACCGATTGTTGTACCACCGGCCGCCTCATCGTCGCCAAAGTGACGTAAGTGTTACTTTGGCGTGCGACCTTCTTCCCCAACACACTGGTTCGCCCGGCTGCCACCGGCGCCCGCCGTGCGGTTCGTCACCGTCCTCGTCAACGTGCAACTGCACGACTGGCGCTCCGTCGAGCGCACACCAACAGGCATCGTGCTCCGGTATTCGACGCATCCCGACGCCGTTCTGCGCATCGGAGGGCTTGGCGACTCCGTCCCCTCAGTCGTGATGGCACTGAACAGGCGCATGTCCAGGGCGATCTACCGACGTATCAGATCCGATGGCACGTTCCGCACGGGCCTGCTGCAGGCGGCCGTTCAGGCACTGCTCGACGATGACGTGACGTTGGCACGGGGACTGCTGCGACGGCTGGTCGACGCAACTGTCGGCTTCAACGTCCTGGCCACCCTCATGGACGCCAACCCCAAGAGCCTGATCCGGATGCTCAGTCCGAATGGCAATCCATCAGCGCGACACCTGATGTCCATCATCAGGCGGGCGGCCGACGCGGAGGGCGTGCGGCTTTCCGCGGCCATAGCAGAGAGTAAGGTAGGGCGGTGGAGTTGTTCGTCGCGTGACCGGCCGTCTTGACCACGCCGGCCACCGGGACTAAAGTGCCGCGATCCCAGTCTCGAAAGGCACCCGATGGCCTTGCCGAACCCCGTTGTCGTGGTCCCAGGTATCACCGCGAGCGATTTGTGCGATGCATATGCGGTCTCGCCGGAAGCGGTGTGGACCACCCTCCTGCACAAGGACTGGGAGCGCATTGTCCTCCACCCGGATGACCTCCGATACGAACTGCAGGAACCGGCGCGCGTGGTGCCGGCCGCGGTGTTCGGTACGCCGTATGGCTCGTTCATCGAAGAACTCCGGCACAACCTGACCGAACACGGCGACAAACCCGTTCCGGTCTATCCGTTTCCCTACGACTGGCGGCAACCGCTCGACATCGTCGAACAGCAGCTGGATACGTTCGTCACGGAAGTGATCGCGCGCACCTCGCTGATGCGGCACTACCACGACGCGGGATTCGACGAGTCGCCCAAGGTCAATCTGGTGGGCCACTCGATGGGAGGCCTCATCATCGCGGGTTATCTCCAGCGGCGCGGTGCGAGCGCACCGGTGGAGAAGGTCGCCACGCTGGGCGCGCCATTCCGCGGGTCGCTGGAAGCGCCAATCAAAGTGGTGACGGGCACGGCCAGCCTGGGACCGGACTCGCCGGCGAACTCACGCGAACGCGAAGCCGCCCGGCTTACGCCGGCGCTCTACCACCTGTTGCCGAGCTTTCAGGGCTCGGTCGTGACCGACCCGGCACTGCCGAACGATCTCTACTCCGTGGACACCTGGCAGAACGGCGTGATCAAGACACTCGCCGAGTTCATTCGCCTGCACGGCCAGAAAAGGACGAAGACCGCCGACCGTGCGCGCGAGGCCCGGGATCTGCTGGCGGAAATGCTGACGATTGCGCGGGCCCACCGCACTCGACTGGAACAGCTGACGCTTCCGCGCACGGCTCTCGGCGGTCCCGATGGCTGGCTGTGCCTGGTCGGCGTGGACGCGACCACCCGCGTCCGGCTTCGCATCATCACAAAAAAGGGCTCGCCGTATTTCGAGCTCGACGGCGAGGATCGGCGCAACGACTGGCACAGCGTCGACGATGGCGCGCGCGTCGCGACCGGGGACGGCACCGTGCCGCTGCGCGGCGCCGAGCCGGGCTTCCTCGATCGAAGGCACCTGGTGTGCCTGCGGCCTGACGACTTCGGCTACTGGGAACTCAAGGACAAGGCGCTGCTCGCGGCCACGGGCTTCCACTCGCTGCTGCCCGGTTTGAACCTCGCGCAGCGCCTCGTCGTGAGCCACTTCCGCGGCTACGCCACGAAAGGCGTGTGGGGACGCCCGGTGCCCGGCGTGAGCCAGGCCGACTGGGCGCCCCCGATCCGCGGGCTGGAGTTGAAAGCGTAATCAGCGCCCCTTCACGGCCTCCAGCTTCAAGCGCGCCGCTTCCGCGTTGAACGCGGCCAGGTCCTTGGCGAGGATGCGATCGACGTTGTCGGTCAGCACCTTCAACTCACCGGTGAGCGCGATGAAGATGGGCTCGGCGTTGCCGATGGGCCTGCCGTCGCCGTCGTTGACCACCGAGAGCAGCGACGCCAGCCGGTTGTTGACCTTGATGGGGAAGTTGAGCGGATCCTGCCCGCTCTGGTTCTTCACCTGGTAGATCTCGCCTTCGACCTCGCCCAGACCCGCCAGCAACGCACTGCCCGCCGCCTTGAGCTTCGCGTCGGGTGACTTCGACAACCGGTCCGTCACCTCTGCCTTGATCCGGCGAATGTCGATCACCGCCTGGTTGGCTTCGCTGGTCTTGTTGCGAATGCGAATGGCGAGGTCGAACTGCGCCTGCAGGTCGGCGTCGGTCACGTCCGCGTGCAGCGGGTGCTTCTTCACCTGGAACGACTGCGTCTGCGCGACGCCATTGACCGTCAGCCGGACCTGGTACGTGCCTGGCGCAGCCGCGGGGCCCTGTACACGCCCCCCCCAGAGAATCATGCCGGGGAAACTCGTCGCCGGCGGATACCGCAGATCCCACGTGACACTCTGCATGCCTTCCGACATGGGAGCGTTGACCGGCCCGCCACCGCCTCGGCCACCGCCGCCGCGACCCGCCGCCGCAGGCGCCGCGCCACGGCCGCCCGCCGCGCCGGCAAACGACCGCACCACGGTGCCGGCGTTGTCGAGCACGTCGATCGTCAGGCTCTGCACCGGCGCCGTCACCCAGTACCGGATGGTCGCGCCGGTGGTCGAGCGATGCGCCACTTCGGGCGCGAACAGGTACGCGGGAGACGCCGCCGCCACCGCCGGACTGAACTGGCGGATGGGCGCGATGTCATCAAGGATGTAAAACCCGCGTCCGTGCGTGGCAATCGCCAGGTCATGTTCTTCGACGACGAGGTCCTTCACCTGCACGTTGGGCAGGTTCAGGGACAACGACTGCCAGGAATTACCATCGTCCCAGGACACCCGCACGCCGTGCTGCGTGCCGGCATACAGCAGGCCGCGGCGCTTGGGATCTTCGCGCACCGCGTGGACGTATTCCTCAGGACCGATGCCGTTGACGATCCTGGTCCACGTCGCGCCGAAGTCATGCGTGCGGAAGATGTAGGGCGCGAAGTCGTCGAGCAGCGGCTTCTTGACGGCGGCATACGCCGTGCCGGCGTCGAACGCCGACGCGTCGATGATGCTGACGCGTCCGAACTCCGGCATCTCTTTCGGCGTGACGTTCGCCCAGGTCTTGCCGCCATCGCGCGTCACGTGGATCAACCCGTCATCGGATCCGGCCCACAGGACATTCACGTCCGTCTTGCCGGGCGCCAGCGCAAAGACCGTGGCATACACTTCCGGGCCGTTCATGTCGCCCGTGATCGCGCCACCGGAATGGCCCAGCGTCCTGGGATCGTGCCGGCTCAAGTCGCCGCTGATCCGATCCCAGTTCTGTCCGTTGCTCGTGGTGCGCCACACGTGCTGGGTCGCCGTGTAGAGGATTCGCGGATCGACCGGCGAGAAGACGATGGGGTAGGTCCACTGCACCCGCTCGACCAGCGCGCTCGAGGGTTCGCCGGAGAACATGCGCGGGTAGGGATGCACTTCACGCCGCTGCCCGGTGCGCCTGTTCACATAGTCCAGGAACCCGCCGTTGTTGGCGCCCGAGAAGAAGACGTCCGGGTCCTTCGGATCGGGCGCGATGGCGCCGTCTTCCGAGCCGCCGGGGCTGTACATCACCGGCGCCGCCGCGCCACCGCGTCCGCCGCCACGGCCGCCGCCACCCGCTTCATTCGGCAGGCAGACGGTGCTGCCGTCCTGCTGCGCGCCACACACGTGATACGGCACATGTCTGGTCGTGGCCACGTGGTAGTACTGCGGCGTGGGGAAGTCCTGCGCGGACCAGCCCTGGCCCCCCGCGTACGTGACGGCGCCGCCGCCGTCATTGGCCACCACCATGTGCGCCGGATCGTCCGGGTCCACCCACAGATCGTGATAGTCGCCGTGCGTGCCGCCGCCCAGTCCGGTGAGCGTCACGCCGGCATCGGTCGACCTGAACGAGCTGACGTTGAGCAGGTACACCGTGTCGCGGTTCTTCGGGTCCGCGGTCAGGTGCGTGTAGTAGAACGCGCGCTGCCGGATATTGCGGTTGGAGTTCACCAGCTTCCACGACGCGCCGGCATCGTCCGACCGGAACAGCCCGCCGTTCTCGTTCTCCACCAGCGCATACACGCGGTTGGAATCAGCCGGGGACACCGACACGCCGATGCGGCCGATGAGACCGGTGGGCATGCCGGGGGCGCGCGTGACTTCCGTCCACGTGTCGCCGCCGTCGATCGACTTGAACAGGCCGCTGCCGGGGCCGCCGCTCGACATCTGGTACTCGACGCGGTAGGCCTCCCACATGGCGGCGTACATCACGAGCGGGTTCCGGGGATCGATCGACAGGTCCACGGCCGCCGTCTTCGCGTCCCTGAACAGCGTCCGTTTCCACGTCGTGCCGCCGTCGGTGCTCTTGAACACGCCGCGCTCCTCATTGGGCGCGCCGTGATGCCCGAAGGCCGCGACATAGACGATGTCGGCGTTGGTCGGGTGGATGCGGATCTTCGAGATGTTCTTCGCGTCGCGGAAACCGACGTGGGTCCACGTCTTGCCGGCATCGGCGGACTTGTACACGCCGTCGCCCGACATGATGTTGCCGCGGATGCACGACTCGCCCGTGCCGATGAAGACAATGTCCGGGCTCGACTCGCTGACGGCGAGCGCGCCAACAGACGAGCTGGTGATCTGGCCGTCGGTGACCGGAGCCCAGGTCTCGCCCTTGTCCGAGGTCTTCCACAGACCTCCGCCGACGGCGCCGAAGTAGGCCTCGTCCGGACGGCCCTTCACGCCGGACGACGCCAGCGATCGGCCGCCGCGGGCCGGGCCGATGCTTCGCCACTGGAACTGGTTGAGATAGGGGGGTACGGACTGAACCGCCTGCGCGGTGTCCGTGGTGTCAGCGGTAACGGGCAGGCCAAGCACGGCGGCCAGCGCGAACGCCACCGCGGCACCGGCAAGAACGGAATGGGGACGTCGGACTGTGAGAGCCATGGGCTCCTCCTAAGTGGAGGAGCATAGCTGATCTAGCACGGCCTCGCACGGCGCGGCTGAAGCCACGCCCTACGTCCGGACCCGGCTACTTGATGATCTCCAGCATGTAGTCCATGGCCGCCTTGTTCTTCGACATCGTCGAGAGCCGGCTGACGATGTCGCGCTTGAGGGTCATGTTGGTTTCCTTGCGCGCGATCGCGACCAGGGCTTCGCCGCTGTTCTGCCTGGCCAGGCTCGAGATAATCGCCTTCTTGAGATCGAGGTCCTGTTCCTTCTGGTAGATGCTCAACAGTTCCTGCGTGACTGCCGCGTTGTCTGGCTTGGCGCCCGCCGCGGCCCGCGTCGGCCGCACGCCGGTGAACTCGCCGGCGGTGACGTACGTGAACATGTTGCCGGACTGGCCCAGCGCCTGGATGACCGCGCGCTTGATGTCGGCATCCTGCGTCGAGTCATAGATGGCGCGAAGTTCCGCCGTGGTGGCGCCCTGTCTGCCGCCGCTTGCCACGTAGCGAATCGCGTAGCGCTGCAGGTCCGGGTTGCCGGCGCCCTTGGCCAGGTCCATCAGCACCTGACGGGCGCGGGGCTGCGTGCTCTGCGCGAGCACGAAGATCGCCCGCTGCTTGAGCTGGAGCGAGTTGGCGCCGTTGAGCACGCCTTCCAGCAGCGGGAGCGCGCGCTCGGGATCGGAATGCTGCAGCGCATTGAGCGCGAGCAGTTTCAACTCGTCGTCATCGGCCTGCTCGGGGCGCAGGGGCTGGCCGGCCGACTCGCGCACGGCCGCCTCGAGCACACTCGCGTCCTTGAGGTAGGCGCTCTTCGGGAAGTCCTTCTTCAGCGACGCCAGCGTCGCGGTGGCATCACTGCCGCGGCCGAGGCGATAGAGCGCGTAGGCCTTGTGATACAGCGCGGCGTCCGCGCGCGCCGCCTTCTGCGCGATGACCTGATCGAAGCGGACGATGGCGCGTTCGTAGTCGCGGCGGGACATCAGGCTGATGCCCATGTCGTACGCGCTGCCGCCCATGCTCACCAGGGCGACCTCGCGGGCCTCCCTCGCGAGTTCGGCCGCCCGGACACCGGTGGTCTGCAGATCGAAGTCGAACTTCATCGAATCCATGGTCACGCGCTGCTCGTCCATGGCGAGCCTCGCGCGTTCCATCGCTTCCTGGAGCTCGAGCGAATTGACCACCCAGGGCGCCGGGGCCACGGGCGCTGGCGGTGGTGTCGGGGGCACGGGCACCTGGGCCCACGCGGATGCCGGAATGACCAGCACAGCAGCAATCGTCATCAGTCGTTTCATAGGTCTCCCTCACTTGCCAAAGAAATGGTCTTCACGACGCGCACCTTGAAAATCAGATCGTCCTGCTCGATGCGCGTGCGCAGGGCGTCCAGGTCTTCCCGCTTCAACTCCCCGGGGGCGCGCGCGATCTCCACCAGCACCCGCTCGAGGTCTTCCAGCATGGCGGCCAGCTGCACGTTGCCGGTCTGCGTGGCCGTCTGGCGATACAACCGGCTCGAGGAGAGCAGGTCGTCGGCCGTCTCGCGCTCGAACCCGGCCCGCACGGCGTCGGTCTCGGGCGCGTTCATCACTTCCACCAGAAGCAGTTCGCTGCGTTCCAGGTGGTCGTCCATCGCGACGAGCAGGGCCCGCTCGGGCTGGCTGCCGGCATCGGCCGTCACCTCGGGCGTGAGCACACTGGCGATCGGCCAGAGCCGGCCCACCATGAACATCGCCACGAACACCGCGGCCAGCGCCGCCGCCGGCATCCAATGCCGGGGCGCCCACCACCGCGGCCGCGGCGCGGCCGTGCCCTCAAGCGCGCGCTGGACCCGCGCCCACATCACGCGTTCGAAATCCGCGGGCGGTTCGGGCACCGCCGCCGCGTCCACCGTGTTGAGCGTGGACGTGATCTCCCGCCACGCGGGCTGGCACGTCAGACACGTGTCGAGGTGCGCGGTCAGCCGCGTCTCATCGTCCTTGGTCGTGTCGCCGTAAAACAGCAGGACGAGATCCTCTTCGCTCGGATGCCCGCTGTGCGTATGGTCGTTCATAGCCATCTCCATTGCCGCCTTACCGCGCGCCTGCAAATCCCTGCAGCGCCACCCGCATCTTGCGCACCGCCCGGAAGATCGAATGTTTCGTCGCGTTCGTCTTCATGCCGAGCGTGCTGCCAATTTCCTCGATCGAACAGCCGTGGTAGTGCCGCATCAGGAACGCCGCGCGTTCCTTCTCCGACAACCCCCCGAGCGCGAGCTGCAATTGCTCGCCAATCTGTCCGGCGTACACCAGATCGTCCATCGTCGGTCCGGCGGGGCCGGCTGCCAGCCGCTCCAGCGCGGCGTCGTCGGTGGCCGATTCACGCCTGGGCCGGGACCGCAAAAAGTCCACCGAGCAGTTGAACGCGATGCGATAGAGCCACGTGGACACGTTGGCGCGGGCCTCAAACCGGCTCAGCTGCTTGTAGGCCCGGATGAACGTCTCC
>JANLHE010000071.1 GCA_024653875.1 Acidobacteriota bacterium | reverse complement strand
GGCGGCGGTGGCGGTGTGGGAGGCGCAGGCGGATCGAGCAGCGCGCATTAATTTCGAGCGTGTTATACTTTGGCGGTTTTCGGGAAGGACGAGAGACTTGGCTTCTGGTTACCTGCCCGTTGTGATTTACCTCGGGCTGATCGTCGGGTTTGCGGTGCTGTCCTTGATGACGGCGTGGTTATTGCGGCCGTCGCGATCAGCGTCCTCCTTTTCCAAACTACAGAATTACGAGTGCGGCGCCGAGCCCATCGGCACGGCCTGGGTGCAGTTCCCCGTGGGGTTCTACCTGGTGGCGCTGGTGTTCATCGTGTTTGACGCCCTTGCCGTCTTCCTGTTTCCCTTTGCGCTGGTGCTGCGCGAGCTGGGCGTGTGGGCCCTGGGAGCCATGGGTGGCTTCCTCGCCATCCTGACGCTGGGCTGGGTCTACGCGTATCGCGAAGGGATCCTCGAGTGGAAATAAAGCGTCCCGTCCCCGTGGTGCCGGCGCCGGTCTGGAAGGACATGAAGGACCTGCAGGAGTGGCAGGAGCACCACAAGGTGCGGCCGGACGCCGGGGATCACTATTCGTCCGCGTTCGAGTCCTTGACCGAAGGCATTCATCGCTTTCCCGGTGGATTCGTCGTGACGACCGGGGCCGATGCGTTTCTGAATTGGGCCCGCAAGTCCTCGGTCTGGCCGGTGAGTTTCGGCCTCGCGTGCTGCGCCATAGAAATGATGGCGACGTTTGCGTCGCGGTTCGACGTCGAGCGTCTGGGGATGGTGCCGTGGGCGTCGCCCCGCCACTCCGACCTGATGATCATTTCCGGGACCCTCACCATCAAGATGGCGCCGATGCTGCTGCGCATCTATGACCAGATGCCGGACCCGAAGTGGGCGGTGTCGATGGGCTCCTGCGCCAACTCGGGCGGACCGTTTCGACACGGGTACCACGTGGTCAAGGGCGTGGACCGCGTGATTCCCGTGGACGTGTACGTGCCCGGGTGTCCGCCTCCGCCGGAGTCGCTGCTCAACGGCCTGCTGTTGCTGCAGGAACAGATTTCACATTTTCACAAGACGGGCCGCCGCGCCGCGCCGTCGCCGAAGGTGGACTGACGTGGACGCGACCCAGGCCCGCACCCGCCTCGGTGAGTTTCCCGGTGCGATCGTCACCGGGGAAGGCGCCGCCATCACGGTGGTGGTGCCGGCGGAGCAGTGGCAGCCGCTGGCGGCGTTCGTCAAGGACACGCTGGGATGCGGATTCTTTTCGTTCCTCTCGGCGGTGGACTGGAAGGAAGAAGGGCTTGAGGTGGTGGCCTGGGTGGATAACGTGGCCGCGCCCTTCTCCGTGTTGCTGAAGTCCCGTCTGGGGGCGGGCGTGACGAACGTGGCCTCGCTGACGCCTGTGTATCGCGGCGCCGGATGGATGGAGCGGGAGTGCTATGACATGTTCGGGATCCGGTTCGACGGTCATCCCGATTTGCGTCGCATTCTCCTGTCCGATGATTGGGTGGGCCACCCGCTGTTGAAGTCGTACGACGTGGACACGCCGTACCCGCCGTATCGCTGAGACACGCTGCATGGCTTCCGAACAACCCCCTCGCGTCACGCAGGAACTGGACTACACCGGGTCCGAGCGGCTCACCATGAACATGGGCCCGCAGCACCCGTCCGCGCACGGCGTGTTCCGGGCCATCCTGACCCTCGAGGGTGAGACGGTGGTCGGGATCGATGCGGTCATCGGCTACCTGCATCGGTGCCACGAGAAGCTGGCCGAGACGCTGGCCTACGTGCAGTACCCGTCGATTGCCTCCAAGACGGACTACGTCGCCGCGATGTCCAGCGAGCTGGCCTACGTGATGGCTGCCGAGGGACTCGCGAAGATCGATGTGCCCAAGCGCGCGCAGTACCTGCGCGTGCTCGTGGGCGAACTGCAGCGCGTGGCCTCGCACTGCCTGTGGCTGGGCACCTGGTGCATGGACATGGGCGGGGCCCTGGGCGGCGGCGCCACGGTCTTCCTCTACACCATTCGCGAACGCGAACTTGTCCTCGACCTGTTCGAGTCGCTCACCGGCGCGCGGCTGCTCTACGGCTTCCACCAGGTGGGCGGCGTGCGCTACGACGTGCCCGAAGGCTGGGCGGGCCAGTGCCGCAGCACCATGGCCACCATCGAGCAGCGGCTTCTGGAATACGAGCAGATGCTCGACGGCAACGCGTTCTTCATGATGCGCACGCAGGGCGTCGGGGTGATCACCCGTGAGCTGGCCCTCGACGTCGGGATCTCGGGGCCGCTCCTGCGCGCCTCCGGCGTGGATTTCGATTTACGGCGCGACGCGCCGTATTCGTCGTACGGAGACTTCACGTTCCGCGTCCCCGTGGAAGCCGCGGGCGATTGTCTCGCGCGGTACAAAGTGCGCATGGTCGAGTTCCGCGAGTCCATCCGCATCGTTCGCCAGATTCTCGATGGCCTGCCTGAGGGGCCCATCTCGTCGCGGCCCGGCGTGAAAGCCGTCGCGCAGGTGCGCGTGCCAAAGGGCGAAATCTACACACGCGTGGAAGGTCCGCGCGGGGAAGTGGGCTGTTACCTGGTCGGCGACGGCGGGCCGAAGCCGTACCGGATGAAATGGCGCGGCGCGTCGTTCTCCAATCTGGCGGTGCTGCCGCACATCATCCCGGGCCACAGCGTGGCCGACGTCGTGGCCATCATGGGCTCGGTGGACCCGGTGTTCGGCGAGGTGGACCGATGATCACGGGACTGTCGCCCGCCGCGGCCGGCACGATGGCCGGCGTGGGGC
>JANLHE010000070.1 GCA_024653875.1 Acidobacteriota bacterium | reverse complement strand
GCCACGCCACAGGAAATCACTGTGCGAACAACTCGCTTCATTGCCATAACCCCCATTTGGATTTTAAGGGGGACGGGAGTGTTTTCCACAGAAATGGCGGGTTTGAGGGACAGGTCTCGGTTAATCTGAGCCGAGACCTGTCCCTCAAACCCCCATTTCTGTGGAAAACACTCCCGTCCCCCTACCCCGCACCCCCTACCCCGTCGTCTCGGCCCAGCGTCTGGCCGGCAACATCGCGCGCATGCAGGCGCTGGCCACCCATGCAGGGGTGCGGCTGCGGCCGCACGCCAAGACGCACAAGAGTCCGGTCATCGCGCGCATGCAACTGGACGCGGGCGCCGTCGGCATCTGCTGCGCGAAGCTCGCCGAGGCGGAGGTTTTTGCGGACGCGGGAATCACGGACATTCGCCTGCCCTACCCGGTCAACCCGTCGAATGCGGATCGCGTGCTGGCGTTGCTCGACCGCATCACGCTCTCCATCATCGTCGACGACCTCGACGTGGCCACACAGTGGTCGGGCGTCATGACCCGGGCGGGAAAGACCCTCGGCGTGCTGGTCAAGGTCGACGTCGGATTCCATCGCTGCGGCGTGGACCCGGACGCGCCTGATGTGGTTGAGACCATCGCACGCATCGCGGTACTGCCCGGCCTGTCGTTTCGGGGATTGCTCAGCCACGCGGGGCAGTCCTACACCGCAGAGTCGCCCTATGCGCTGGCGGCCATCGCCGCGCGCGAGACGGACATCATGACCGGCCTTGCGGCGGCCTTGCGCGCCCGCGGCATCGCGGTCGATGAGATCAGCGTGGGTTCGACACCCACGGCCGCCCTCGCCCCAAGTCAGCACGGCATCACGGAGATGCGACCGGGCAATTACGTGTTCTTCGATCGCACCCAGGTGGGCCTGGGGTCGGCCACGATCGCACACTGCGCGCTGTTCGTGGTGGCCACCGTCGTCAGTCGTCCCGCGCCCGACCGCGCGATTCTCGACTGCGGCAGCAAGACGCTGACATCGGACGGCGCCAGGGGTTTCGGCGCCACCCCCGGGTTCGGGTCGGTGTTCCTCTCCTCCGACGAAGACGTGCCCGACCCCGCCATCGTCATCGAGCGCGTGTCGGAAGAACACGCCACCTGCCGCGTGCCGGTCGATTCACCGCTCAGGCCGGGAGATCGCGTGCGGGTGCTGCCCAATCACGCCTGCACCGTCACGAACCTGATGGACCGCCTGTGGCTGGCCGACGAGCGCGGGGCGCTGACGCCGCTTCCGGTCGCTGCGCGGGGGCGAATTTGGTGATAAAAAGGCGGCTCACCCGAGCCGTGAGCGGGCTCACTCTGGAGGATTCAGTCATGCGCAAGACACCGTGGTCCCTCGTGGTCGTCGCGGTCGTAATGGCCGCGTCGAGCCTGCTCGCCGGCCAGGCGCCGGCGCTGGAACATCCCGTCATCAAACCGATGACCGGCGCCACGTTGCGTCCAACGTCCAAGGCAGCTGACTTCTCCCGCATGCCGGTCACGTACCCCGAGCGGGGGCGGAGCGTGCAGCGCGAGGTCGAGGGGCGCTACTGGCGGCTCGACTACCAGCTCGAGAATCGCCAGACCTCCAGGGCCGAGATCATGGCCAACTACGAGGCGGAGGCGAAACGTGTCGGCGGCGCCACGCTGTCCAGCACGGCGACCCGGATGCTGTTCCGGCTGCCGCGCTCGGGTGGCGCATGGACCTGGTGCCGGATCGAAACCGGCAGCAACGGTGCCTACCAACTGGAGATCATCGATGAAGCTGGTCTCGACTTGTCCCTGGAGTTTGATGCCGATGCGCTGCTCGAGGCGCTCAACGCCAAGGGCGAGGTGGCGATCTACGGCCTCCTCTTCGATGTGGACCGCGCCGACCTGCGGCCGGGCAGCGGCGAGGTGCTTGACACAATCGCGACGATCCTGCAGGCCGACCCGTCACTGCGGATCGACGTGCAAGGCCACACCGACAACACCGGCACCACCGAACGCAACCGGACGTTGTCCCAGCAGCGCGCGCAGCAGGTCGTCTCGGCCCTGGCGCTGTTTGGCATCGACCGGGCGCGGTTGACCGCCCGTGGATTCGGCGCCGATCAGCCGGTCGCCAGCAACGACACCGAAGACGGACGCCAGCAGAATCGGCGCGTGGTGCTGAAGAAGCGCTAGGTGACCCACCGTGGTAAAGTCTCCACCGATGACTGCCAAATCGGCCCCGTCCGGCGACGCCCTTGGAATGGTCGAAACACGCGGCTTTGTCGGCATGATTGAGGCCGCCGACGCGATGCTGAAGACCGCGAACGTCACGTTCGTCGGCTGGCAGAAGGTGGATGCCGGCCTGGTCACCGCGATCGTGCGCGGCGACGTGGCCTCGGTGAAGGCCGCCACCGACGCCGGCGCCGCAGCCGCCCGCAAGGTGGGCGACCTCGTCGGCGTGCATGTCATCCCCCGCCCGGCCGACGACGTCGGCCACATCTTCCCGATCGACTAACGCGCTCCGGTCAGCGCGTTGAAGATCACCTTGAACGTGCCGAACGTCTGACCGCGCCACTGCGGGCGGAACCCGAACAGAATCACGCGCCCTTCACCGTGCTGTACTTCCAGCGCGGCGGCCTTGCCGCGCAGGTGTTCCTCACCGAGGAGGTAACCCGACGCGAGCGGCGACCCGGCGTCCGCGTACCGCGCCAGCACCGCGCCCCGGAAACCCACGAGCGTCTCGAACGCCGGGCTGGCGTTGAAGAACACGGCGGTCGTCGGTGTCAATCCGGCCATCACCGACTGCGAGGGATCCACCTGCACGTTGAGCAGCGAGCCGCCCGCGAAGAACTCCTGACGTCCCAGCCCCTGCAACGTGTTGCGCACCGGCAGCTTCAGGTGCTCAATCGCAAACGCCGTGCTGCGGTTCAGGCACACCAGCGTGCCGCCCGCGCGCACGAACTCATCGATGGCTCTGACGCGGTTCGCATCACCCTCGGGCAGGGCCGGCGCCGCGCCGGCACCCCGGCCCGCGGCAGCCGCAGGCGCACCGGGGGCGCCACCTCGTCCGCCCCGACCGCCTCCCGCCAGCACGCCACGCGGTTCGTCGGCGACAATGATGGCGTCGAACGTCGCGCGGAGGCCGCCGGCGGCGATCTCGTCGGCCGAGAGCGGCGTCGAGGGGAACTCGAATCGCTCAAGCACCCAGCGTGTCCAGCCTTCGTCCATGCTGGCGCCGGGGTTGAACAGGGCGATCCGCGGCGCGCGCAGCGTGGCGGCGGGCGCGGCCACGCGCTCGGCGCGAATCGCCAGTGTCTGCACGAGCGCGCGCTGCGCGTCGGGCGCCATTCCCGCGATCACGTACCGGCCGGACCGGCCGCCCGCGCCGGGCGTCCACGCCACCGTGGCGCCGGCCTTCCACGCCTGATTGATGGCGCGGAACGCGTTGTTCTGCGCCGGGTCGATCCCGAGCGCCGGCCCGTCGCCGGTGATGGCGCCGGCCGGCGGCACGATGGCCGCGGCCAGCGGCTGCGTCTCGAACCCCAGTCCGGGAGCGCTGTCGTACGGCGCCGGGTCCACCCCGCCGGCCGAATCGTACCGTGACGGCCGCGCCGCCGGCCCCGGGGTCTGCCCGAGCGGCTTCAGCGCCTTGCGTAGCGCGGCTCGCGCCGGTTCATCGAGGGCGCCGATCGTCCGCATCTCGACGCCCATCGACAGCGGCAGCGTCCACCCGGCCGCGTCGTACGGCTGCTCCGGCGCGCCTCCCGGCGACTCGCGGATGTCCGGGTATTTCTGGACGTCCAGCACTTCCCGGGCAAGCGCAATGAACTCCTGATCGGTCGGGATGACCCAGCTGCCCGCCGCGTAGGTGACATCACCCACCGTGAAGTCGGCGGTCAATTCGGACACGCGCACGCCGCCAAACGCCACGCGTTTGAGCATCTCGACCGCCGCCACCGGATCGCGCTGCGACTTCGGAATGACGTACGCCGCCGGCCCGCCGGCGCGATGCTGGGCAATCTGCGCCATGCCCGATCGCCAGCGGTTCAGGAGCAGGGTGTCTTTCTGGTGCGCCGCGTAGTCGAGCACCGCCATCGACGCGCCGTACATGTAGGCCACCGAGTCGCTCAAGCCGAAGTGACCGCCGGCCCAGGGGCTCGGGTAGAGGCTCTGGGGCCGCAAATCCTGATACGCCTGCGGAATGTCCTTGATCGTGTAGTCGCGGGGCGCGGCCATGTTGGCGAGCGCGGTCTCGGTCCAGAACGACGCGATGTTCTTGAACATCGGCGTGTAATCGATGTACCCCGCGTACCAGGCGTCGAACCCGGTGCCCATGTGGGTCGCGCCCACCAGCCCGCGCTCCTCCAGCTGCTGCGCGATGGTCATGCCGATGGTGTTCACCGTGCGCGACATCAGGAACGGCGCGTGCAGCGCAATCGGCTCGGCGAACGGCGGGAGCCAGATGCGCGTGGGAAACGGCGCGGTCTGGTGGTGCACGTAGATGATCTGCGGCTCCCACTGCCGCCACGCCTGTTCCATCACGCGCGACTCGATCATGTTGAGCATGTACGCATCGCGGTTGTTGTCGTGGCCGACGTACTCCTGATACAGCACCGGCAGCGACGTGCTCGCGCCAGGGGTGCCCACGTTCTTCATGTAGTGCTCGGCCACCATCTGGTGCCCGTCCGGATTGATCGTGGGCCACAGCATGAGGACGACGTTGTCGAGAATGCGCTGCACGCCGGCGTCGCCGGACTTCGACAGCAGGTCGTACGCCAGCTGCAGCGTGTGCTGCGGACCCGCCACCTCGGTGGAGTGCAGGCCGCCGTCAATGTGGACGATCGCCTTGCCCTCGCCGGCGAGCGCGCGGGCTTGTGCCTCGGTCAGCCCCTGGGGCGACGCCAGGCGGCGGGCGATCTCGCGATAGCGATCCACGCGCGCCAGGTTGCGCTCGCTTGAAATCAGCGCGACGTAGTACGTCCGCCCTTGCGTGGACGTGCCCATCGGCACCAGCGTGAGCTTCGTGCTCGCCGCATCGAGGGCCTTGAAGTACCTGATGGTGTCGTCGTAGGTGGCCAGCTTGAAGTCCGCACCGGGCTTGAAGCCGATGACCGACTCGGGCGTGGGAACGCTGGACTGGGCGGCGAGCGCGGCGGATGAAACGAGCAGAACGACTGCAATCAGGCGGGATACACGGGACATGCGGGCAATATTACATCCCCGCCATCCCCGTCATTCCCCATTGCCCCATTGCCCCATTGTCATTGCCTCATTGCCTCATTACTTAGCGGCCCGCTTCCTGACCGCCTTGCCCTTGACGGGCTTCAGTTTCAGCACCTCGCTGCCCAGCAGCGCCTGCATGGGGTCCACCAGCAGGTCGAAGACGTGCCCCTGCCTGGTCCGCAGGAACAGGCCCTTGTTGTCGGTCAGCAACCGCAACTCCCCGGCGTCGTCCAGCGTCTCGGCCAGCCGGCGCCGAAAATAGTCGCGCAGCGCTTCCATCATCTGCTTCAGCGTGGCGTTCTCGAAGCCGCGGCGGCGCAGGTCGGCCAGCGCCAGCAGTTCCAGGACGTCCACGGGCGAGTAGCGCCGCTCGGTGAATCCGCCCTGCGTGGTCTTGCGCGGCGCGATGGATGCGGGAAACACGCGCGCCTCATCCCACCACTGCAACTGCCGCCCGGTCAGCCCGGTCAGGCCCGCCACTTCACGCGCGCTGTACGACGACTTCAGCTTCATAACGATCGAATGTGTGACGGCACGAATCGCGCGTCCGTGGCCCTGGCGGCCGCGACGTCCTTCTCCGTGACGCCGCCCTCGCTGTGCGTGGACCAGGTCACCGTGACCTTCCTGTGGCTGATGAGCAGATCGGGATGATGGTCGGCGGCCTCCGCATCGAAGGCAATGCGCGTGGCGAAGGTGATGGCGTCGGGAAACGACGCGCATGTGAACTGGCGGCTGATGGCGCCAGCCGCGGCGGTCCATCCGGGCAGGTCGCGAAGGGCGGCATCAAGAGCCTTGACAGGCAGCAATGGCACGCCCACAGTCTACGGCCAAGGGGGGATGCAGGGGAACTTCCCGCAGTCGCCCGGCGAGGCGGACCCGGCAGTCGAGTCCGGACGCCACCGTCCATGGCACCCTGCCGTGGCCCACGTTGTGCATCGCACAGAATCGGGGAGGTATCCCGTGTCGACGTCCACCGTTCTGCTCCTTCTGGCCCTGCTGACCCCCACCCTTGCCCCGGGACAGGCCCGACAGGTGGTCCGGGCCTCCGAGGGGTTCGTGCTGGCCATTCCGTCCGGCTGGCGCGAGGCGGCCGACCTGGGCGGCGTCGCGGGCCTGACCAGGGCCGATGGCTCGGAGGTTTTCGTCAGCGTGCAGATTCGGCAGGAGGCGGCAACGGCGCTCGTCGCCGACGTGATGTCCCGGTTCGTCGGCCGCATGCGCGCCGATGGCTCGGTCACCGTCCTCGGCAGCCGGTTCGGCACCTTCCTCAATCGCCGCGCGGCGTTTGCCGAAATTGAAGACGACGGCGCGCGGTTCAAGCTGATCCTGATTCCCAGGGACGCCGGGGACACCAGCCAGCACTACTTCCTGCTGATGGGGTGGACGACCGCCGCGCGCTTCGCGTCCGTGCAGTCGGAGCTCGACCGTGTGTTCGCCGGGTTCGAGGTGACCGCGCCCGGCGCGGCGCCGGCGGCTCCCGCGCCCGGCCGCACTCTGGTGGACACCACAGCGCGCGCGGCATTCTTCGACCGCGTGCTGGCGCCCCTCGAGGGTCCCGAGGGAATCACGCCGGCCGCCGAGGCGCACCGCCGGGGCCTGGAGTTCGCGCGGCAAGGCGCCTGGCGCGAGGCCGAATCGGCGTTCCATGACGCGGAGCGCAAGAACGACAAGATCCCGGAATACAAACTGTCCGCGGCGTTTGCGTACCTGAAGACGCACAAACCCAACGACGCGTACAAGCGCTACGAGGACTTCTACAAGAAGGACCCGGCACACACGCGCGCGCTGGCCGGCATGATTGCCGCGCGCGAGGAAGCCCAGCGCTACGGGGAGGCGGTCGCGCTCTGGATGCGCTATGTCCGGCTGCCCCATCAGGGCGAGGCCGCGACCGAGGCGCGGACGCTGCTTGAGGGCGCGCGCGAGCTGTTTGCCGCGCGATATGAAATCGCCGAGGACCCGACGGGCGGCGCGAAGAACCTCGCCACCCCGGACCAGGAGCTGGCGTGGGGTCTCGAATACGCCAAGGAACTGTCCGGCTCAGGCGTGCCGCTGCTGACCGACCCGGAAGTCGTCGCCTACGTCGAGCAGCTCTGCCAGGCGCTCGTCGACAAGGCGAAGCAGTTCCCCACCAACTATCAACTCTTCGTGCTCGATACCGCCGGCGTCAATGCCACCACGGTGCCGGGATTCATCTTCGTCTACCGCGGCTTGCTCGAGGCCGCGCAGAGCGAGGCCGCCCTGGCGGGCGTCCTGGCGCACGAGATCGGGCACTCGGTGGCGCATCACGGCGCCAAGAAGATCACCAAGTCGTATCAGGATCAAAAGCAGTTGGAAGGCCTCAAGGCCTCCGACTCGAAGCTGTCAAAGTTCCTGGCCAGGATGCTCGAGGCCGGAAACCCGGTGGGCGCCATGTCGTTCAGCCGCGAGGCTGAAGCCCAGGCGGATCGCCTCGCGGTCCACATCGCGTTCGACGCGGGCTTCGATCCGATCGGCCTGACGGAGATGTTCCAGCAGTTCGAGCAGATGTCCCCGTCGTCGCGCAACTCGTGGGACGAGATGATGCGCACGCATCCGTTCTCGATCAATCGCATCAACGCGGTGCGCGAGTACGCGGCGTTGCTGCCCGTGCGCGCACCCGTCCAGGCATCGGCGGCGTTCGGCCGCATGAAGACCCGGCTGAGCGCGTTGCCGCCCGCGCCCGATGCCACGGGCGCCATGAAGCCGGCCGCCGCCGGCGGCGCCGGACCCGCTCGTCCGGCGATCGCGACAGAGGCGTACTCGCTCACGCCGGCGCCGTTTAACGGCGAAATGCCCGAGGGCTGGACCACCACCAAGCTGACCACCGAGGCCACGCAGTTCAAGGCGCCGGCCGGGACCCCGGAGGCGGAGTCGACGATTTGGATTCGTGTGGCGCCGCGCGCCGCGCGCCCGGCGTGGACCATCGAGGACTATGTGCGGGACATCCTCACGGCCAACTCCAAGCTGACTGACGCGGCGTTTGGCGAGGTCGACGAGAAGCGCACGGAAGGCGGCCGGCAGATCCGCATTCTTCCGCTGGCGTGGTCCGGCAAGACCACGGCCGGCGCCGCCTCGCCCATGCGGGGGCTCTTCATCTTCGCGGAGTTTCCCGACTACATCGGCATCGGGCAGTACGCGGCGCCACGCGACTACTTCGAGCGGCTCGCCACCGCATTCGACATCATCTGGAACAGCCTGACGTACGGCACGCCGCCGCCGGCACCGGCGCCGGCGCCGGCGCCACCACCATCAACGCCCGGAGGCCGCATCGCCTTTACGATCGAGAGTCCGCCATACGTCGGCGAAATGCCGGAGGGCTGGGTGGCCAGGCGCGACGACAAGGACGTGGTCATCATCGAGGGAGCGCCGCGCACGGAGCCGTACGAAATGACGATCAGGATAGTGTTTTATGACAAACAGGTTTTCACGCTTGACGGCCTCTCGACCGAGATCAAAGCAGGTTTGGCGAAGCTGCCAGGAGCCGAGGTCTCGACAACCCCGGTCCAAACGACCGCGGGAGGAAGACCGACGCGGGTGCAGGTGGCCGACTACACGTCCAGGGATTCGACCGGGCGTGAAGTCCCGTTCAGACAGCTGATCGCGATCGTCGAGTACCCGGATCACCTGATCCTGTTCGGCTACCTGGGACCGGCGTCATTGTTCGACAAGTACGCGCCGGCGTTTGAAATGGTGGGGTCCACCCTTCGGCGGAGGTGAGATGCCTGTGCTCCTGCGCGTCCTGGCGGTGCTGCTCAGCTGGACGGTTGGGCTGTCGGCCGGGCAGCGGCCAGCCATCGCCACGGGCGACCCGGAGCCGGTGCTGGTCCTGCCCGACGCCATGCAGCAGGCGCTGGACCGGTTCGATCGCGACTTCGTCCCCCGCCGGATGATCGACTATCCGCCCTTGTTGTGGAGGCCGGGCTGCGCGGGTCCGCCAGCCTGTGCGGAGCGCATCTACAAGCCGGATCCCCGCCAGGCGCCATTCGCCGTCGCGGGCTTCTTCGACGCGGACGACATCATGGACGTGATGATCGACGGCGACAATCGCACCCACGGGCGCCGGCTTGTGCTGACCACCGGCCCCGGCGGAATTGTGGTGACCGAGGTCGAGGAGATTCAACGCATCCCGCCGGCGGTCGCGGCATCGCGGCCCGAGGGCGGACGCTGGCGCGCCTGGACGGAGGGCGTGCCCGAGAGCCTGTCTTTCGTCCGCGCGGCGACGTACAGGTCTGACCACGAGCCGGAACCGCTGGCGCTGTCGGCAGACGCCGTGCTGGTCACGCGGACGGACGGGCGCGCGACGATCTGGTACCACCGCGATGGCGCGTGGCGGCCGTTCGTGATCGCGAAATGAGCTACTTCTTCGGGACCAGCTTCAGCACGCGGCCCTGCGGGCTGTCGGTCACGACGTAGATCGCGCCCTCAGGGCCCTGGCGCACGTCGCGAATCCGCTCCGCCTTCGGCTGCAGGTCTTTCAGGAGGCGCTCTTCGCCAACGACGCGGTTGTCCTTGATGTCGAGGCGGACCAGGTTGGTGGTGATTAGACCGCCGATGAACACGCTGCCCTTCCACGCGGGGAACAGGTCGGCGGTGTAGAAGATCATGCCGCTCGGTGCGATGACGGGATCCCAGTAGTAGACGGGCTGTTCCATCCCCGCCTGCGACGTGATGCCGCCGGTGATCGGCTTGCCCTGGTACTCGATGCCGTAGGCGACGACGGGCCACCCGTAGTTCAGGCCCTTGCGCGCGATGTTCAGCTCGTCGCCGCCTCGCGTGCCGTGTTCCACGGCCCACAGCTCGCCGGTTGCGGGATTGAGGGCCGCGGCCTGCACGTTCCGGTGGCCGAGCGACCAGATCTCGGGTCGCGCGCCGTCCTTGCCGGCAAACGGGTTGTCCTTGGGAACGGAACCGTCGGGATTGATGCGGACGATCTTGCCGTTGAGCGCGTCGAGCTTCTGCACCAGTTCGCGACCCGCGGTGATCTGCCGGTCGCCCTGCGTCACGAACAGCGTGCCGTCGCGCCCCCACACCAGGCGGCTGCCGAAGTGCCCGCCCGAGTTCATCGAGGGGGACTGGCTGTAGATCACCTGGACCTGTTCCAGGCGCGGCTCAGGGCCGTCGACGAACCTGCCGCGCGCGACGGCGGTGTTGTTCGTGTTGTCCGGGTGCGGCTCCGAGAAGCTGAAGTAGATCAACTGGTTCGTGGCGAAGGCCGGATCGAGGACCACGTCCAGCAGGCCACCCTGCCCGCGGGTCGCCAGGGGCGGCAGGCCTGTCACGGCTGGCGACAGCGTCCCGTCAGCCGCCACGACGCGCAGGCGGCCCGGCTTCTCGGTGACCAGCATCTTGCCGTTCGGCAGGAACGCCAGGCTCCACGGCGCCTCCAGCCCCTGCGCCACGGTCACGACGTCGAACGCGACGTTGGTCTTGCGCTCCGGCGCGTCGGTCTGGCCCGCGAAGGCCGGCTTCTGATCGGGCGCGTTCGCCGGGCGTTGATCCACACCCTGGTGCTGGGCAAGAGCGGCCACGCCAACAACTGCGCA
>JANLHE010000069.1 GCA_024653875.1 Acidobacteriota bacterium | reverse complement strand
CTCCGCCCCCGCCCGCGACTCCGCCGCCGACCACGACTCCGCCCCCGAGTTCGGGCGGTTGCACCACGACGAAGCCGGTGTCGGATTGGGTGTGTGTCGGCACCGATTGGCGCCCGCCG
This sequence comes from Acidobacteriota bacterium, assembly GCA_024653875.1. GTDB lineage: Bacteria > Acidobacteriota > Vicinamibacteria > Vicinamibacterales > SCN-69-37 > SYFT01. Next base: position 1,606 of record JANLHE010000069.1, on the reverse strand, counting down.
ACGACGTCCACGCCGCCTCCGACAACAACTCCGCCCCCGATGCCGCTGCCGACTCCTGGTACGTGCACCACGACGAAGCCGGTGTCGGATTGGGTGTGTGTCGGTGGCGATTGGCGCCCGCCGTCAACGTCCACGCCGCCGCCGGTAGTGACGCCGCCTCCGGCGACGACGCCCCCGCCGAGTTCGGGCACATGCACGTCACCGCGGCCCGGGTCGGACTGGACGTGCTCGAACGGCAACTGGTTGCCGCCCGGTATGGGCTCGGCTCCGCCGCCCCCACCGACGCCCCCGTCGGCACCGGGCACCTGCAACACGGTGCAGCCAGGGAATGGCTGGACGTGTGTGAATGGCAACTGGCTGCCGCCGGCGCCCGGAACCTGCCTGACTCCGCGACCGGGGGTCAACTGGACCTGCGTGAACGGTGACTGGCGTCCGCCGTCAGAAGCCGAACCTGAACCGGGTGATGTGGACGCGCGGTTCCCACCGCCCGTCGAGAACGCGCGCGACTGACGCTCAGCGCGGTTTTTTTGCGCAGACGTGGTAGCCGCTCGTCATGATGCCTCGCTCGGGCACCGTTCGGAGACTGTCTCCGTATTCGCGCGCGACCAGCCAGGACCACGGCCGCGCGAGCTGCGCCGCCACCAGCCAGACGGCGCGAAAGACACGGCCTCCCGGCGGCTCGGTCTGCATGCCCAGCCGCTGCACCAGCACCGCCAGCGTGCCGACGGTGGTGGTTTCCTCCTCCAGTGACTCGATGACAAACGCCCGCATCAGGTGGCGCAAGCCATATTTCGTGTACCTGAAGTAGTCGTGCGGCGCGTCGTGAATCGGGAAAAGAAAGCGCGTGGTCAGCAGCAGCGTGCCGCCCGGGCGGAGTACGCGAAACATCTCGTCGATGGCGCGCTGCGGTTCGGGAATGTGCTCGAGCACCTCCGTGCACAGCACGACGTCGAACGTCGCGTCGGCCAGCGCGAGCGCGCGCGCATCGGCGACGATGGCGATGCCCGGCCGCGCACGGATGTCCAGGGCGATCCGCCTGGGAAAACACGTCGCGTACGGTCCCGTCTGGGCGCCGATGTCCAGCGTGAGCCCCTCGCTCGCATGCGCCGTGATGAACCGATCGAGCGTCACGCGTGTGAGCTTGGCGGAGAGCGCGCGGCTGAAGCGTTTGAACAAGGGCATATCGGGCGGCGAGGCCGTCATTCTATCGCGCGGCTTGATTTATAGTGCTGCTATGTCACCCACGCCCCGGGCCACGCGACTGGCCGTCCTGCTCCTGATTCTCGCGGCGGAGTTCGCGCTGCTCGAAGCGGGCATGCGGGTGGCGGGCGGCTCGGAGGCCGCCCCGGCGTTCCAGGCCATCTTCATGCAGGATCCGCTGGTGGGGTATCGCCTCCGCCCGGGAGCGCGAACCGTGTACTCCACGGCCGAGTTTTCCACCGCGCTGGCCATCAACCCGCAGGGGGTACGAGACGATCGGATCCTGGGCCCGAAGCAGGCCGGCGAGCGCCGCGTGGTCGTGCTGGGCGATTCGCTGGTGCTGTCGGTCCAGGTACCCCTCGAGCAGGCCTTCACGACGCGCCTGGAGCGTGGGCTCCGCGCGGCA
>JANLHE010000068.1 GCA_024653875.1 Acidobacteriota bacterium | reverse complement strand
GTCAAGACCATCACGATCGACATGGAAGCCTATGCCCTGCTGTCCCGGCACAAGCGCGACGGCCAGTCGTTCTCCCAGGTCATCAAGAAGCACTTTGGTCCCCAGCCGACCGCGGGACGTTTCCTGGAGCGGGTGCGATCCATGCGAATGAGTGAGTCCACGCTCGACGCCATCGAAGCGCAGGTGCGTGCCCGGCGTTCGATCTGATCGAGTCATTCGATGAATCCGAAGTGCTGTGTGTGTCGGTCCACGTGGTCTGCGAACTGAGGGCCGGCGCGGAACTGGCCAGAAAGGCGCTCGCCGAGCAGGAAGAGGTCGATCGGCTGCTGTCCGGCCTGCTCGTCGCGTATCCAGACGATCGGTTTCCCGTGATGTACGGCCGCCTCTTTGCTGCCACGCACCGGACGGGCCGCTCGGTCGCGTCCATGGATTTGCTCATTGGCACGGCTGCGTTACTGGACGATGCCGCGCTTGTCACCAGGAACGTGAAAGATTTCTCGCGGATTCCCGGACTCAGGGTCCTGAGTTATTAGTCCCCTTGACGACCGGGCGAACAAGGTCTAGGGTGGAATCAGACCCATTCGTGCGAAACACCGACGACTGAGGTTCATGGGTCGCCTCGGAAAAGGAGGTGGGCAGATATGAAGACTTCTGCTGAAGGTGCTCCACCGAACGATGAGTGACGTCGAACTGCTCATCACCCATGCACCTGCCGCCTCCTGGTGGTTGTCGCTCTGCGACCTTATGACGCAAGGGTGAGAGCCCGAAGACGTCCCGAAAGGCCATCCTTCATCCCGTGAAGGGTGGCCTTTCGTCTGTTTGGAGGTACGGCATTTCGCGCGATTGACGCCCAGCCATATGGCTGATATGGTTTTCCATATGAAAACAACGTTGATCATTGACGACAGCGTGATGGCCCGGCTCAAGCGCGAGGCCGCGCGGACCGGCCGGACCATGTCGGAACTGGTCGAAACCGCGCTGCGGCGTCTGCTGCAGTCCAAGCCTGATGCGGTTGAGCTTCAGCCGCTGCCGTCGTTCAAGAGCGGCGGGGCCCTGGTGGACATCGCTGATCGCGAGGCGCTGTACCGCGCGATGGAAGGCCGCTGATGTTCGTGGTGGACACGAACGTGCTGGTGTACGCCGCCGATGAGAGCGCGCCTGAGCACGCGCGCTGCCGCGCGCTGGTCGAGACGTGGCGACCCCGCAACGGCGCCTGGTATCTCACGTGGGGTATCTGTTACGAGTTTCTCCGCGTGGTGACTCACCCCCGCGTGATGCGTCATCCGTGGACCATCGCCGAAGGCGTACGTTTTTTGTCGGCGCTGTTGGACTCGCCCGGACTGAGCGTCGTGGTGCCAACCGACCGTCATGCACGCGTGCTGGCGGACGTCATCGCGGAGGTCCCCGGACTCTCCGGCAACATCGTGCATGACACGCAGACGGCCGTCCTGATGCGTGAACACGGCATCCGGCGCATCTGCACACGGGATACCGATTTTCACCGCTTCCCGTTCTTGGAACCGATCGACCCCCTCAGCGCGGAGCCGTAGCCGGGTCGCTACCGGCCCATCGTCACCGCCGGCAGGCCCGCCGCCTTCCGCTTCGCGTTGAGCGCCGCGAGATCGGTGGTCGTGAGCTTCGTCCAGCGCGCCATCACGGCCGCGGACTGTGTCCGCGCCGCCGTGCACGCCGCGACCTCGCGCGCGGACGGCGCAACGTCCGCGGCCTGTATGCTCATCGCCGCCGCCAGCATGGCCGCACTGACGCTCTGCAGGCTCGGCGGTCCAGCGGGGCCGCCGCCACGACCGCCGCCGCGGCCCCCGCGGCCGGCACCACCGGCCGGAGCCGCCGGGGCCAGGGCCTCGACCTGGGCTTTGAACTCCGCGATGCCATCGCCGCTGAGCGCGGTCAACTGCGCCGAAAGCGCGCGGGCCTTGTCATAGGTCGCACGGGCGGCCACCGCGCCGTCGTACATCTCTCGCGTCAACCTGTTCAACGTGGCCAGGTCCATCGCGGACAGTTTCACGCGCGGGTCCATGCGGAGCGTGAGTGGCTGTGTGTAACTCTTGCCGTCCACCGTCAGGCGGACCGTGTAGGCGCCGGGCGCGGCCCAGGGCGCGTTGACCGGCGGATAGGTGCGATGCGGCACGGCGGCGCCGCCGCCTCTGCCGCCGGCATCTCCCGTAA
>JANLHE010000067.1 GCA_024653875.1 Acidobacteriota bacterium | reverse complement strand
ATCTCGCTGATTTCGCTGGTGTCGATCCTCGGCGTGGGCGTGGGCGTCATGGCGCTCATCATCGCCACGGCGCTGATGACCGGAGTCCAGGGCGAAATGCGCGACCGGATTGTCGGCGCCACCGCGCACATCAACGTCTACAAGACCGGGGGCGGCGGCCTGCTGGACGTGGACGCCGAGATCGCGAAGATGCGCGTGGACGGCGTCGTGGGCGTGGCGCCGATAGTCCTGGGGCAGGGGCTGATTCAGCTGGCGGGGCGCGCCGAGCCGGTGCAGTTGAAGGGGATCGATCCCGCGCGCGAAGTGCAGGTGACCGACCTCGCGGGCGCGATGCAGCAAGGGAGCCTCGCCGATCTGGTGGCGCCGCCTGAGGTGGGTCCTGACGAGATTCCCCTCTACGATCCCATTCTGCTGGGCGTGGACCTGGCGGCGCGGCTCAACGCCACCCTCGGCGACACCGTGCAGGTGATGACTCCTGAAGGCGTGCTGACACCGGTCGGCATCACCCCGCGGTTCCGCATTTTCAAGGTGGTGGGGATCTTCAAACTGGGCTTTTACCAGGTGGACGCCAACTTCGGGTTGATCCCCCTCTCGATCGCGCAGGACTTCCTCAGCCGCTCCGGCCCGGACGCGCTGCAGCTCAAGGTGGCCGACCTGGACGCGGCGCCCGCGGTGAGCGCCCGCCTGCAGGCCGCGCTCGGGGACGCGTACGTCTCCGAAGACTGGACGCAGCTGAACGAATCGCTCTACGCGGCGTTGTGGCTCGAGAAGGTGGCCATCGCGCTCACCATCGGCTTGATCGTCATGGTGGCCGCGCTCAATATCGTCGCGTCCCTGGTGCTGCTCGTGATGGAGAAGAGCCGCGACATCGGCATTCTGCGGACGATGGGCGCGCCGGCGGCGGCGATCCGTCGCATCTTCCTGCTGCAGGGGCTGACGATCGGCGCCGTGGGCACGAGCGCCGGCACCATCCTGGGCGTGCTGGTGTGCTGGGTGTCCGAGAAGTACGAGTTGTTCTCGCTGCCTGGTGATGTCTACCAGGTGACCTATCTGCGATTTGAGCTCGTGCCGGTGGACATCATCACCATCGTGGCGTCGGCGATGCTGATTTGCCTGGGCGCCACCATCTATCCGTCACGCCGCGCGGCGGCGCTGGACCCGGCGGAGGCCTTGCGGTACCAATGACCTCGCAGACACAAGGCCGGCATGGTCCGAAGGGCATCGAAGCCCGGGGCGTCGTCAAGACGTACGTCACCGGCACCAGCCGGATCGAGGTGCTGCGTGGGCTCGATCTGGATGTGCGGCCCGGTGAGATGGTCGCCATTGTCGGCGCATCCGGCGTGGGGAAGAGCTCGCTGTTGCACGTGCTGGGCGGGCTCGACGCCTGTGATGGCGGGGCCATCCGGCTGGGAGAGACCGAACTGCACGCGATGACCGACGAGGCCCTGGTCCGGTTCCGCAATCGGTACGTGGGCTTTGTGTTCCAGTTCCACCACCTGCTACCCGAGTTCACGGCGCTGGAAAACGTCGAGATGCCCCTGCGCATCGCCGGCACGCCGGCAGGCGAGCGGCGCGCGAGGGCGGGGGCCCTGCTGGAGCGAGTCGGCTTGTCGGGCCGCGTCACGCACCTGCCGTCCGCCTTGTCCGGCGGGGAGCAGCAGCGGGTGGCCATCGCGCGGGCGCTGGTGGCCCGGCCGGCCCTGCTGCTGGCCGATGAACCCACCGGGAATCTGGACGAACGGACCGCGGCGGACCTCCACCAGTTGATTCGCGACATGCACGCCGAACACGGCCTGACGTCGCTCATCGCCACGCACAATCCCGTCCTGGCGGCGGCCTGCGACCGGGTCCTGCGCCTTGAGGGCGGCCTGCTCACCCCTGCCTGATCCCGTATAATCACGGGGGATGTTTGAACGCTATACGGAACGCGCCCGGCGTGTGTTGTTCTTCGCTCGGTACGAAGCCACGCAGCTTGGCAGCACGTCAATCGAGACGGAACACCTGCTGCTGGGCCTGATCCGCGAAGGGAAGGGCCTGACGAGCCGGATCTTCGCGCGTTCGCACCTGTCCCTGGAAAGCATCCGCAAGGAGATTGAAGGCCGCACGGTCTTCAAGGAAAAGGTCTCCACCTCGGTGGAGATTCCGTTCAGCGTGGAAACCAAGCGCGTCCTGCAGTTCTCGGCCGAAGAGGCCGATCGGCTGCTCCACACCTACATCGGCACCGAGCACCTGCTGCTCGGCCTGCTGCGCGAAGAGCGGTCGGTGGCCTCGGCGATTCTCTACGAAAAGGGCATGCGCCTCGCCAGCGTGCGCGAGGACATCGTCCAGCTGCTGAACGAAAAGACGGCGCCCGCGCGCCCGAAGGAAACGCCGCTGCTGGCCGAGTTCAGCCGCGACCTGACCGATGCCGCGGCCCGGCACCAGCTGGATCCGCTGGTGGGCCGCGCGCTGGAAGTCGAGCGCGTCCAGCAGGTGCTCTGCCGGCGCACCAAGAACAACGTCGTGCTGATCGGCGAGCCCGGCGTTGGCAAGACCGCCATCGTCGAGGGCCTGGCGCAGAAGATCGTCGACGGGGAAGCGCCGTCGTTTCTCGCCGACAAGCGCGTGCTCGCGCTGGACCTGTCGCTCATCGTGGCGGGCACCAAGTATCGTGGCCAGTTCGAAGAGCGCCTCAAGGCGATCATGAAGGAGCTGACCGAGAACGCGAACATCATCGTGTTCATCGACGAGCTGCACACGCTGGTGGGCGCCGGGTCCGCGGAAGGGTCGCTCGACGCGGCGAACATCCTCAAGCCGGCGTTGTCGCGCGGCGAGATCCGGTGCATCGGCGCCACCACGCCGGCCGAGTACCGGAAGTACATCGAGAAGGATCGGTCGCTCGAGCGCCGGTTCCAGGCCGTGAAGGTGGAGCCGCCCACCGAGGAAGAATCCCTGCAGGTGATGCTCGGCGTGAAGGACCGGTACGAGGCGTTCCACCACGTGGAGTACACGCCCGAGGCGCTGGAAGCGGCCGTCTACCAGTCCAGCCGCTACATCACGGACCGGTTCCTGCCCGACAAGGCCATCGATCTCATCGACGAGGCCGGCGCGCGCGTGAAGCTCCGCGAGGCGCAGCGTCGAGCGGAGCTGGGCGAGTCCACGCGCCAGGTGGTGGTGCCGGTGGATCTGGACGCCGCCATGACCGGGCCGGTCCCCGGCGCGCCGCTGGCGCGCGAGACGGTGCGCGAGTCGGTGGACGTGCGGCCCCGCGGGGGGCGCATCGTGGTGGGGCGGCAGGAGATTGACGAGGTCGTCTCCAAGTGGACCGGCGTGCCGCTGACGTCGATCAACGAGGACGAGAGCGACAAGCTCCTCCGGATGGAAGAGGAACTGCACCGCCGCGTGATCAGCCAGGAGCGCGCGATCTCGGCGTTGTCGCGGGCCATTCGCCGCTCGCGCGCGGGACTGAAGAGCCCGAACCGCCCGGTGGGCAGTTTCGTGTTCCTGGGCCCGACCGGCGTGGGCAAGACCGAGCTGGCGCGCGCGCTGGCCAGCTTCCTGTTCGGATCGGACCAGGCGCTGATTCGTTTCGACATGTCGGAATACATGGAGAAACACGCCGTCTCGAAGCTGATTGGATCGCCGCCCGGATACGTGGGGTACGAAGAGGGCGGGCAGCTCACCGAGAAGGTCAAGCGGCACCCCTACTCGGTGGTCCTGCTCGACGAAGTGGAGAAGGCGCATCCCGATCTGTTCAACATCCTGCTGCAGGTGTTTGAGGATGGGCACTTGACGGACGGGCTGGGCAACCGCATCAACTTCAAGAACACGATCATCATCATGACGTCCAACATCGGCGCGCGCTTCATCCAGAAGAAGGCGTCGATGGGGTTCCAGTCGCAGGATGCCAAAGAGATCCAGCGGTCGGTGACCGACATGGTGCTGGGCGAGGTCAAGAAGACGTTCAACCCGGAGTTCATCAACCGGATCGACGAACTTATCGTGTTCGAGCCGTTGTCGGATGACGACCTGCGGCGCATCACCCTGCTGCTGGTGGAGGGGCTCAACCGCCATCTGGCCCAGCGCCAGCTGTCGATTGAGCTGGCGCCGGAGGTGGTCGACTGGATTATCGACGTCACCTGTCGCGACCGCACGTACGGCGCGCGTCCGTTGCGCCGGGCGATTCAGCGGTATATCGAAGACCCGCTGTCCGAGGAGCTGATCCGCGGCCAGTTGCGCACCGGGCGCGTCGAGGTCTACCTTGATCACGGGACGTTGTCGTGGAGGGCAGCCGGCGGGTCGGAGACCGGCCGGCCGCTGGCGGCGACCGTCTAATATCTGCGACACACGTGAACGTGTGCCGCGACTGTTCCGCCCCCGCGAGGGGGCGTTTTTTAGGGTTGACCCTGATGAAGTTTGTGTGTGCAAGAACCGCCCGCTCGGTCGTGACGGCGCTGGTCCTGTCGGGTCCGTGGCTGGTGACGGCCGCGTCGGCCCAGACGCCGCCACCGCAGCCGCCCGCGGGCCAGGCCGCGCAGCCGCCCGCCCAGGCCATGCCGCCTGCCGGGACCGGCCCCGTGCTCCGTGGCATCGAGCTGCGGTTCGTCCCGGAAAACACCTTCAGCGTGGTGCCGCAGGAGACCTACCTGTATTACATCCGCACCCGCCCGAGCTCGCCCTCGACGAACACCTGGGTGCCGTACAACGAGGCCGACATCCTGGCGGACTTCGACCGCCTGTGGACCACCCCGTTCCTGGATGACCTGCGCATCGAGGTGATCGACCGGCCGTACCCCAATGGGGTCATGGGGAAACACGTCATCTTCATCATCGAAGAGCGCCGGCGGGTCAAGATCGTGGACTACCCGGGCTCCAAGGAAGTGCCGGTCGCCGACATCGAGAAGAAGCTCTCGGAGCTGAGCATCGACCTCAAGCTCGACTCGCCCATTGACGACGCCATCGTGCGGCGCGTGGCGGGCGTGGTGAAGGAGTTGTACTCCGAGAAGGGGTTTCAGTTCGCCACGGTGACCCCGAGCACCAAGCCGATGGCCGGCGGACAGAAGCTGGTGCACCTCTCCTTCACGATCGACCAGGGGCCGAAGGTCAAGATCCGCGAGGTGGTCTTCGACGGCAACGAGCAGGTCAGTGACGGCGACCTGCGCGGCCAGCTCAAGGTCAACAAGGCGCGCGGGTTCCTGTCGTTCATCGGCGGCGGCGGCACTTACCAGGAGACCAAGTTCGCGGAGGACGCCTCCGCCCTGGAGCGGTATTTCCGCGAGAAGGGCTACGTGTTCGCGAAGGTGGGCCAGCCGCAGATCGAGCCGCTTGAAGACTCGGCGGACGGCAAGACCCGCTGGGTGCGGCTGCGGATTCCGGTGGACGAGCGCGCGCGGTACCGCATCAAGTCCATCTCGGTCTCGGGCAACGACAACGTGCCCACGCCGGTCATCCTGTCGGTCTTCACCAAGCTCAAGGTCGGCGACTACTACTCGGAGAAGCACATCCGCAAGGGCTTCGAGAAGCTCACCGAGTTCTACGGGTCGGCCGGCTACTGGGAGTTCAGTCCCTATCCGGAACTGACGCCGAACGATCTCAGCCTCGACACCGGCGAACCCATCCCGGGATTCACCGGAACGCCCGAGGTGGACCTCGTCATCAAGATCGAGGAGAACGACCGGTACCTCCTGAACCGGTTGACCTTCCTGGGCAACACCACCACGCGCGATTCGGTCATCCGCCGCGAGATGCGGCTGGTGGAAGGCGGCGTGTTCAACATGGAGTCGCTGAAGTTCAGCGTGCGCCGCCTGAACCAGCTGGGCTACTTCAAACCGCTCGAAGGCGAAGACTCCGTGACGATCGAGAAGACGCCGAACGCCGAAGGCAAGGTGGACGTGCGGCTGAAGTTCGAGGAACAGAACCGCAACCAGCTCAGCTTCGGCGCGGGTGTCTCGCAGTTCGAGGGGTTCTTCGGCCAGCTGGGTTTCCAGACGTCGAACTTCATGGGCCGGGGCGAGACCTTGTCGCTCTCGGCGCAGAAGGGATCGCAGGCCCGCAACTATCAGATCGCGTTCACCGAGCCGTTCCTCTTCGACCGGCCCATCACCGCGGGCATCGACCTGTATTCACGCCAGGTCATCTATCCGTTCCAGTTCACCCAGGGGTCCACGGGCGCGAACATCCTGTTCGGATTCCCGGTGGCCAGCTGGGCGCGGTTCTTCATCGGCTACAGCTTTGAAAACGTCGAGGTGAAGAACATCGCGGATATCTACACGCAGCCGTCGGTGCTCGACGGGAATCCGCTGCTGCGCGAGTCGCTGCTGATTGACTCCGGCGGCAAGCGCCAGATCAGCAAGATCTCGCCCAGCATCATGTACAACACGATCAACGAGCCCATCTTTCCGAGCCGCGGCACCAAGTACACGGCGTCGGTGGATGTGGC
>JANLHE010000065.1 GCA_024653875.1 Acidobacteriota bacterium | reverse complement strand
GCCGCCGTGGCCACCGGGCAGCTGCAGGACAAGGCCGGGGCCTATGCCATCCAGGGGCTGGCCTCCCGTTGGATCACGCGCATCGAGGGGGCGCCGGGCACGGTGGTGGGATTGCCGGTCGAAACCGTGGACCGGCTGTTGCGCCTGCGGGCATCCGGAGCGTATTCTGTATCGAGAGACGAGGGCTGAGATGTCAAAGAAGACGGTCCGTGTCGGTGTGTCCGCAGTCGTGCTGGTGAGTGCCTTGTCGTGGCTGATGTACTCCACGATTTCCGAGGGCGCCGAATACTACAAGACGGTTGATGAAGTGGTGGCCAACCCCGCGGAGTGGGAGGGCAAGCGATTGCAGGTGCACGGCCATGTGCTGGGCGATCCGCTCGTGAATCCCAGCACGCTTGAATATCGCTTCAGGATGCACGCGAACGGGCAGGTCATCGATGCGGTGTACACCGGCGTGGTGCCCGATACGTTCAAGGCGGATGCCGAGGTCGTGGTCAAGGGCCGGCTTGGCGATGACGGCAAGGTGCACATCGAACGGGACGGCATCATGGCGAAGTGCCCCTCGAAGTACGAAGCAGAGGGCGGCGGCCCGAAAATCGGCGGCTAGTTTTCGACCGCTCGCGTACCCCCTCGACTCACCCCAGGTTCGACGATTCCTTATGGCTTCACTTGGCTACTTCCTTATCCTCGCGGCCTTCATCGTCGCCGCCGGCGCGTTTGCCGCCGGGGTGGCAGGCGGGCGCCGCGGGCGGTCTTCGCTGGTCACCGGCGCCGTCGGCCTCTTCCATGTGCTGACAGGGCTGATGCTGGTCGCCTCGGCGATCATCGTGCATGCCTTCGTCACCGAGGACTTCAGCATCAAGTACGTCCAGCGGTATTCCGACTCGGCGCAGCCGCTGTTCTACAAGCTGACGTCGTACTGGGGCGGCCTGGACGGCTCGCTCATGTTCTGGGTGACCCTGCTGGCAATCTTCGGGAGCGTGGCGATTCACGTCAACCGCGAGCGCCAGCGGCTGCTCGTCCCGTGGGTGGTCGCGGTCATCGCCGTGGTGGAGATGTTCTTCCTGTTCCTGATGGTGGTGCACAACAACCCCTTTGAGACGCACCTGCTGGCGGCGCCGGCCGACGGCCGCGGCCTCAGTCCGCTGCTGCAGAACTTCTACATGGTCATTCATCCGCCCCTGTTGTACCTGGGGTTTGTGGGCATGACCATCCCGTTTGCGTTCGGCATGGCCGCGCTCATCACCGGGCAGCTCGACGATTCGTGGCTGCGCGCCGTGCGCCGCTGGACGATGACCGCGTGGCTGTTCCTGACGATCGGCCTGGCACTGGGCGGCCTGTGGGCGTACGAAGAGCTGGGGTGGGGCGGGTATTGGGGCTGGGATCCGGTGGAAAACGCCGCGCTCCTGCCGTGGTTCACGGCGACGGCCTTCCTGCATTCCGTGATGGTGCAGGAACGGCGCGGCATGTTGAAGATCTGGAACGTCTCGCTGGTCATCATGACGTTCTTCCTGACCATCTTCGGCACGTTCATGACGCGCTCGGGCATTGTGCAGTCCGTGCACGCGTTTGGTGAAGACCGCGAGCTGGCGTGGATGTTCGTGATCTTCATGGCGCTGGTCCTGACCGTCAGCTTCGGGCTGGTGATCTGGCGCATGCCGATGCTCCGGGCGCGCAACGAGCTGGATTCATGGGCCTCGCGGGAGGCCGCCTTCCTGGCGAACAACTGGATCCTGCTGTTCTCCGCGTTCTTCGTCCTGTTCGCGACGATGTTTCCGACGATCAGCGAAGCGCTGCGCGGCGAGCGCCTGACCGTCGGGCCGCCGTTCTTCGACAAGTGGATGCTGCCGATCGGCCTGATGTTGCTGGTCCTGACGGGCGTGGGGCCGCTGCTGGCCTGGCGCAAGTCCGCCGTGGCCAACATGCGGCACCAGTTCCTCTGGCCGGTGCTGTCGGCGGTGGTGACCGGCGTGGCGATGGCGGCACTCGGCGTGCAGTTCTGGGCGGCGGGATTGTGTTTCTCGCTGTGCGCGCTTGTCGCCGGCACGATTTTCCAGGAATTCTGGCGGGGTTCCGGCGTGCGCCAGCGCGCGACCGGCACCGATCGCTTCACCGCGCTGATTGGCCTGTTCGCGCGGTCGCGGCGCCGCTACGCCGGCTACATCGTGCACCTGGGCATCGTGTTGATCTTCCTTGGCTTTGGCGGCAACGGCTTCAAACTTGAGGAACAGGTGGTGCTCGAACCGGGGCAGAAGGTGGCGGTTGGCTCCTACGTGGTGAACTACACCGCGCTGAAGGTCACCGACGACGGCCAGAAGCAGATGATCACGGCGCACGTGAACGTCGACAAGAACGGCGCGGCGATCGGCGGCATGTACCCGGCGCGCTGGT
>JANLHE010000064.1 GCA_024653875.1 Acidobacteriota bacterium | reverse complement strand
GGGCCACCCGTGCGTGCACGGCCTCGATGCCCCACGCCAGCGCGCCGCCTGCCAGCACGCAGAGAAACGGCAACAACGGCAGGAGGTAGCGGCCGTACGTCAGGCGCTGGCCCGCGATCATGTAGAAATAGATCAACGTGAACGAGGCCGTCATCGCCCATGCGACCGACGCGTTCGCGCGCGGCGCGCGCCACAGCGCGCGCAGCGTCAGCCCGAGGCCGATCGCGGCGGCGATCAAGCCGGGCACGGAGAAATTGAGGCGCAGGTGCTTGAGGTAAATCACCCAGCCCGGCTCGGCCGGGGCAGGCCCGACCGCGTACATATGTGACAGGTAGGCAAACGCGTTGAGGAACTCCGGCAGCGCCAGGACCGTGTACGGAGCCCCGGCCAGAAACGATCCGGCCGCGCCGAGGATCACCACGGCGGCGGCTCGCAATCGCCAGCGCCAGTTGCCGGTGCTGAGGAGCAGGACCAACAGCGGCAGCAGAATCGCCACGCCGCCGTTGTATTTGGTCGCTGCCGCCAGTCCTGCGGCGATGCCGGCCCAGAAGAACGCGCGCGTCGTCAGCCGCTCGTGCGCCCGCAGCGCCAGCACCCACGTCAGGGCGACAAAAAACGTGGTCGGTACGTCCGTGAGCACGAAGTGGGACTCGCGCACGTGCATGGACTGCACCGCGAAGATGGCGGCCGACAGCACTCCAGCCAGCGGGGAGATCCGCCGGCCCGCCCGGTACACGAGCAGGATCGTCAGCGTGCCCAACGTGGCGGTCACCGCGCGGGCCCAGAGGTAGAACTCCGCGGGCGCGGCCTCGTTCAGGTTGGCCCACAGGCCCCCGATGCCGCCGACGACAAATCGCGCGCACGCGACCAGGAACTGGATGTAGATGTAGAGCCCGGGGTAATCGAAGAAGTGCGGGTGGAAATCGCCGCTCTTCATCATGCGCACGGATCGTTCGATGATCTCGGGTTCGTCCACGCCCAGCGCAAACGGGATGCCCTGACCGAGCGCGGTAAACCGAAGCGCGCCGCCAATCGCCACCAGCAGCGACAGGACCATCAGGTGCGAACGGCGGGACTGGAGCAACGGCGTCATGGGCGCCTTGATTGTAAATCGCGGTAGAGCGCGATCTGCCGGTCGGCCAGCACCGGCCACGAGAACTCGTCCTCGACGATCTTCCGGCCGGCCGCCCCGAGGGCCGGCAGCGTGGCGCGCGCGCGAGCGGCGGCGTCGATCGCTTCGGCGAGGGCGTCAACGGAATCGATGTCCACGAGCCAGCCGTTGACGCCGGGCCGGATCTTGTCCGGCAGGCCGCCGGCGCGTGTCCCGATGACGGCGCGCCGGTGCGCCATGGCCTCCAGCGTCACAAGGGAACTCCCTTCATACCGCGTGGGGTGGACAAAGACCGTGGCGGCTTCATACCAGGCGTGCAGGTCCGCGTCGGAGGCGCGGCCGGCGAGGATCACATGCCCGCCAAGACCCGCCGCGTCCACCACTGACTGAATCGCGCCGCGATACGGTCCGGCGCCCACAAGGATCCAGCGCCACCCGTGGGCGGCCAGCGGGCCGTCGGCGCGAGCCGCGCGGGCCAGCGCCCGCGCCAGCACGTCAAAGCCCTTGTTGTGTTCCAGGCGGCCGACGCTGAGCAACACCGTCTCGCCGGATCCGATGCCGTACCGCTGCCGCAGCAGCTGTCCCTCGGCCGGTCCCGCGAGCGCGCTGACCTCCACCAGATCGATGCCGTTGGGAATGGTCACCATCTGGCCGTCCCCGGGGTGCAGGTGGCGCGCGACGACCGGGGCCAGCGCGGCATCGGTCGCGACAATGGCCGCGGCGTGGCGGGCGGTGGCGCGCACGGCCGCGCGCAGCGGCGCGTACCCGATGCGCTTCGCCCACGGCAGGGCCTCCGCCGACGCGCCGAATTCCTCAAGGCCCTGTGGGTTGAGGACCAGCGGCGGATCGCCCCGGCGGCGTCCCAGCGCATACCCCAGGCCGCTGGCGCCAAAGGCGTGCACCACGTCCACGGCGCCCGCGCGCGCGAGGGCCAGCGCCACCCGGCCCGCGCGCCAGCCGAAGAGGGGATACGCCGTGCTGCGGTCGAGAATGGTCGTGCCCCGGCGATTGGCCAGCGGGAACGTCAGGTAGGGCACGTGGCGCACGTGGATGCGCGGCGAGGCAAATGGATCGGTCGTGCCTTCCCGCCGGACGCCGGTCGGTGGTGGCGTGATCAGGGTGACGTCCACGTCGCGTGCGGCCAGATGCCGCACCAGGTCGTACACCGATCGCTCGAGACCGCCCTGGCCGTGGATCGACCGGACGGCGCGCGCGAGCACCGCGACCCGCAGGCCGGCGCTCACGGGTGGCCCCCGCGGCGGGGGGCGATGAGCGACTCGTAGACGGCGTCCACGCGCGCGGCGACGCGCGGCGCGTCGAAGTGCGCCCGGGCATGCGCGGCGGCGCCGGCCCCCAGGCGCGCGCGCAAGGCCGGATCCGCCACCAGCCGCGCCAGGTCTCGCGCGAACGCGTCCGGAGTGGCGGCCAGCAGTCCCGTGTCGCCGGGCTGGATGATGTCGCTGGTGCCGCCGGTGTCCATCGCGGCGATCGGCAGGCCCAGCGCGGACGCCTCGATCAGGACGCGGCTGAGGGACTCGGGGCCGTAGGAGGGGAAGGCCAGCACCGTCGTCGCGCGCATCGCGTCCAGCACCTCCGGGCGGTCGCGCCAGCCCAGCCATCGGACCTCGCGTCCCCGCCGCCGGGCGTCGGCTTCCAGTTGTTCGCGCATCGGGCCATCGCCAACGACCACCAGCGGCCAGCGGACCTGCGCGGCATCAAGCGCGGGCAGCAGGAACTGCACACCCTTGTTCGCGGCAAGTTTGCCGGCGTA
>JANLHE010000063.1 GCA_024653875.1 Acidobacteriota bacterium | reverse complement strand
CGATAGGCGTCGGGCTTCCACGTGTGCATGGGTGCCAACCCGGCCTTGGTGCCGTACCCGATGAGGGCAAACACCACGCCCAACCGCACGGTGAAGGGGTGCATCGTGGGCGCCGCTTCCATCAACGCCGTCCAGTTGAGCGCCGCCATTCCCTCACTGAGGTGCCCCTGCGCGGAGGCGAACAGCAGGACGGTGCCCAGCAGCGCAAACCCCAGACCCAGGCTGCCCAGCATCAGGAACTTCCAGGCCGCTTCCAGCGATGTGTCCCGATCGTGAAATGTAATCAGGAAGACCGAGGCCAAGGTCGTCAATTCGACCGCAATCCACATGACCCCGAGGTTGTTTGACATGGCGACGAACAACATCGCGAACACGTAGGCGGGAATCAATCCGTAGAATTCCCGGCGCATCCGCGGCGTCACGATGCCTCGACGCTCGTTCCGTCGCAGGTATCCAACCCCATAGGCGGCCGAGAGCAACCCCACGAATCCACACAGCACGAGCACGAGCGCAGACAGTCCGTCGACGCGCAGCGCATCGCCAAACGCCGCCGGTATGTGGCCCGAGAGAAACTGGCGGGCAGTCGCGAGGCACAATCCAAAGGTCAGCGCCAAGCCACCGACCATCGTCAGTTCCTTGAACGGGCGCGATCCCCCCAGACCGCCGACCCCGGCGGTCGCGAGCGGCACTGTGAGGGTCCAGAGGAGGAGGTTCACGCGTTATCCCTTCAGTTTCGACAGGCGGCTGATGTCCATGGACTCGAACCGGCCGACAATGCGCTGGACGAGAATGCCGAGGACGAGCACGGCCAGGATCACGTCGAAGGAGATGCCCAGCTCCACGATGAAGGGCATGCCCTCGGTCACGCCGATGGCCACCAGGAACACCGCGTTCTCAACCGTCAGCAGCGCGAGGATCTGGGTGATCGCCTTCTTGCGGGTCACCATCAGGAACAGGCCAATCAACAGGAGCGACAGGGCGACCCCAATCAGGTGGTGGCCCACGCCACGCGCGCCCTCCAGAAACCCGGTGCTGACGCGATAGCCCACGACGGTCAGGCCGAGACACACCAGCAGTGACGCCGGCACGTTCAATGCGGGTTCAATCTCCCGATGGATGCCGATGCGGTCGACCGTCCGCAGGAGAAACCACGGAATCAGCGCGGCTTTCAACGTCACGGTGAGGGCTGCCGTCACGAACAGTTCGTGCCGCCCCTCGGCGAGGGCGATCGTTGTCGCCACAATGCCCAGGAGCAGGGACTGGGCACCGTAGAGGCGAATCGTGGTGAGCAGCGCCTTCTGCCCCACCATCAGGTAGGCGCTCACCAGCATGCCCGTCGCGCACAGAATCAGGATGTTTGAAGTCATAGAGGCACGCTCACAGGAATCGAATCGCCAGCGCGAGGAAGGCCAAACCCAGGGACACCGACACCAGTTCCGGCACGCGGAAGAGCCGGAGCTTGGCGTTGGTGCTCTCGACCACGGTCACCGCCACCGCCAGCAGGAAGACCTTGCCGGCCCAGGCGACAAGCGCGATCGCCAGGGCCACCGGCTCGGCACGCAGCGCGATGCCAATCGGCATGAAGAGGTTGGCCAACAGCGTCAGATACAGCAGCTCCTTGACCGCGGACGCCCATTCGACCAGGGCGAGATCAGGGCCGGAGTATTCCAGCACCATTGCCTCGTGGATCATCGTCAACTCGAGGTGGGTCGCGGGATTGTCCACCGGGATGCGCCCCGTCTCGGCGATGACGATGATGAAGAGGCCGGCGAACGCGAGGAAGTCACTGGGATGCCACGCCGGTTCCTGTTCCAGGAGCGTCCGCACCAGCGCCCCGAGGTTCATCGTGCCCACGGCCAGCGCCGAGGCAAAGAGCCCAAGCAGCAGGGCGGGTTCGGCCAAGGCGGCGATCGTCATGTCACGGCTCGCGCCCATGCCTCCAAAGGGACTCCCGGTGTCGAGCGCGGCCGTCGCGAGGGCGAAGCGGCCAAGCGCGAGGGTCCCGACGAGCAGCAGGATGCCGCCGGCCGCTTCAAGCGGCGCCGCCGCGATGAGCACGGGCACGAGCGTGGTTGCGGCGACGGCGGCGGCGAAATACACACGCGGCCCGGCGACGAACACCCACGACGCCGTCTCGGAGCGGACCGGTTCCTTGCGGAGCAGTTTCGCCAGGTCGTAGTACCCCTGCCAGAGGGGCGGCCCCTGCCGATTCTGGAGTCTCGCCTTCATCTTCTTGATTAACGTCTTGAGCAACGGCGCCACGGCGAGCATGCCGCCGGCCTGCAGAAGGGCCGCGCCTGTTGCCAGCAACACATCCGGGATCATGTCGTGCCTCCGAGCCAGACGAGCAGGATGACCGCGAGCACGAGGACGTAGGCGAGGTAGGTATGCAGACTGCCGGCCTGCAACACCCTCATCCCTTTCGCGCCTCGCATCACCAGCCGCACCAGTGGGGTATACAGATAGCGTTCGAATGTCGGCTCGATCTGCTCGCGGTAGCGCACTTCGGCCGGATAATACGGCGACACCTCGGTCACCGCATCAACCTGCCGCATCGGCCGGTAGATGCTCTCGAAAATCATGAGCAAGGGTTTCGAGAATGCCGTCGCGGTGTACTCGGTCCGCGCCGTCAGGACGCCGCCACAGGCCCAGGTCGGTGCCCGCCGCATTGCAGTCTTCCGAAATGCCGTCAGCAGTGCTGCCGCGATTAACGCGCCGAGGACGACGATCGCAAACACGCCCGGCACGACGCGGTCGAACGCACTGAGCGCGGGCGCCATGCCGAGCGCGCCCGCGGTCATGGGGGCCGCGGTGCGCAGCCCCGGCAGCGACACCACGACACCCTCCAGGGCGCGAAGCACGGCGCCCGGGAAGAGTCCCAGGACGAGACATAAGGCCGCCAGCCATGCTTGCGGCGCGAGCATCAGCATCGGGGATTCGCGGGCGCCGGCCGCGGCCGTGCTTCGTGGCAGGGCCAGGAAACTGATGCCGAAGGCCCTGACAAAACACGTGGCGGCAAGCGCACTGGTGAGCGCGAGTAACCCCGCGGCGATGGGGAAGGCCAGCCGCACCACGCCAGGCGTCGACGTGAAACCGAGGAGCAATGCCTGAAACGTCAGCCACTCACTGGGGAAGCCGTTCAGCATCGGCACGCCGGAGATCGCCAGTGCCCCAATCAGAAAATAGAGGCCGGTCTTCGGCATGCGTTTCAGAAGGCCGCCCATGTGTTCAACGTCGCGGGTCCCCGTGGCCATCACCACGCTCCCGGCTCCGAGAAACAGCAGCCCTTTGAAGACGCCGTGGTTCAGGACGTGCATCAGGCTGGCGGCCACCGCGACAGCGGCCAGTATTGGCTGCCGATGCGCCAGCGCCATCATGGCCGCGCCCAACCCGAGGACGATGATGCCTGAGTTTTCGATCGTGCTGTAAGCCAGCAGGCGTTTCAAGTCGGTCTGCGTGAGGGCATACAAGACACCCAGAATCGCTGACAGCATCCCCACGATCATGAAGGCCAGCGCCCACCGCTGGTCGGGCACACCGAGTCCGAATCCGCAAAACCGATACAGCCCGTAGATGCCCGCCGTGATCAGCACCGCGGACATCAGCGCGGAGACACTGCTTGGCGCCGCCGGATGCGCTTCGGGCAGCCACACGTGCATCGGGATGACACCGGCCTTGACGCCAAACCCCACGAAAAAGAGCAGGAACACACCCTGGCGCAAGGTGCCTGACACGACCTCCCCCGAGAGCAGGTCGGGGAATGACAGCGACCCCGCATGCGCCGCGAGCACCAGGAAGCCCACCACCAGACAGCCGGTCCCGACGTGCGACATGACCAGGTAGAGGAAGGCCGCGCCTCGGCTCGCGAGCTCCTGGTGTTCAGTCGCCACGAGTGCGGCAGTCGCGAGGGTCATGACTTCCCATGCGCACAGGAACGTGATGATCCCATTGGCCACGAACACGGCCTCCACCGAGCCCAGCAGGACGTTGAAAGCGGAGCCGACCAGCGCGGTGCGAGGCGCCGCGATGGCATGGGCAAAATACGCGATGCTGTAGACGGCGATCGGGATCCCAATCAGGCCGAGCACCATCAGAAACCACGCCGACAGCGGCGTGACCGCGTAGTCAAACACAATGCTGGACGCGACGTGCCGCATCAGCAGGCCGGCCACCGGCTGTCCCGTGGTGATGACCGTGAGCGCCACGGTCATCGTCAGGATCGATGCCGCGATGGAGCCGAGCATGGACGTCCATCGGCACGTCTGGGCGCGGCGAACCAGCAGCATCGTCGCCGCGATCGTCAGGAGCCGAACCGCGAACGCCGCCGGGAGTCCGATGGCCACCAACTCGCGCATCAACTTCTCCACCAGACAATCAAGACCAGGGTGACCACCATGGCGATGACGTACGCGATATACGACTGCAGGCTGCCGGCCTGGAGCACCCGCATGCCCGTTGCCAATCGGAGCACGGTCCTGACGACCGGCTCGTACATGCGCCGCTCAAACGTGGGTTCGATTTCCGAGCGGTACCGGACCTCTCGCGTGAAATACGGCGACACCTCCGTGAGTGCCTCGACCTGCCGGCTTGGCCGATACAGCGAGGAGAAGATCAGCATCAGGGGCTTGGAGAACGCCGTGGCGGTGTACTCCGTGCCCCCGGTCAACTCGCCCCCGCATCCCCACGTGGGCACGCGCCGGACCTTCGTGCCCCGGCGCCACGCCAACAGCAACCCGACGCCGCCAGCAGTCAGCAGCGCCACGCCAAAGAGCGCGGGCAGCACGCGATCAAAAGAATCCAGTCCCGAGGCCATGGCCAGTGAGGTCCCCGCCGTCGCCGCACCCGGTGCGAACCCTGGCAGCGCCCGCACCACGGGCTCCAGCGTCGCCAGCACGGTGCCCGGGAAGAGGCCCAGCCCGAGGCAGAGGGCCGCGAGCATCACCTGCGGCACGATCATCACCGCAGGAGACTCGTGCGCCTGTGCTGCCGCCGCACTTCGAGGCAACGCCAGGAAGGTGATGCCAAACGCCTTCACGAAGCAGGCGGCGGCCAGTGCGGTGGTCAGCGCCAGCAGGGCCCCGCCAATCGGAAACAGCAGATGCACCAGCGGTTCAGCCGAGCCGCGGAATCCGAAGAGGAACGCCTGGAACGTCAGCCATTCGCTGGCGAAGCCATTGAGCGGCGGCAGCCCGGAGATCGCCATGGCGCCGATGAGAAAACACAATCCTGTCCACGGCATCTTGCGTAGAAGACCGCCCAGGTGCTCGATCTGTCGTGTGCCCGTCGCGATCACCACGGACCCGGCGCCCAGGAACAAGAGGCCTTTGAACACCGCGTGATTCAGGACGTGGTAGAGGCTGGCCGCCACGCCCAACGCGGCGACGTCGCTCCGTCCATACGTCAGGCCGATCATGCCGGCGCC
>JANLHE010000061.1 GCA_024653875.1 Acidobacteriota bacterium | reverse complement strand
CGAGACACTGGAACGGAGCATTGCCGCGGGCGAGGCGACGCTCGCGGATCCGGACTTCTACCGCACGGGCGCCCAGGCCATTCATGACGCCGTGGAGCGGCTGGAGAAAGACCGCGCCGCGCTGACGGCCACCTACGCGCGCTGGGACGAACTCGACTCACGCACGTAATCGTACGGAGGCCCCGGGCTTAGTCGTACGGAGGCCCCGGGCTTCAGCCCGGGGCGTGCGGCACGGGCCAAAGCCCGTGCCCTCCATCTGCACCGCACTCCGCACTCCGCACTCCGCTCTCCGCTCTCCGCACTGCGTAGAGTGTGTTAGCCTCCATACCCAACACGAGTATGGACCGGCTGACGTGGCCACGGGCCACGATCGTTTTCATCGCGTTTCTCGGACTCGCCGTGCTGCAGGCGTGGCCGCTACCCCTGCATCTGGGCACCCATCTGACGGGGCCGCCCTCGGGTGACACCGGCGTCTATGTCTGGAACACCTGGGTGTTCCGGCACGAGATGTTCGACCACGGCGCGTGGCCGTTCTGGACGCGCGAGATTTTCGTGGGCGGCGCGCCGGCCAACCTCGGCCATCACAACTACACGCTCTTCGCGGATCTGCTGGCCGTGCCCCTGCAGAGCGTCTTCAGCGTCTTCGCCTCCTTCAACCTGATCTATCTGCTCAACATCGCGCTGGCCGGCTTCACCATGTTCCTGCTCGCCCGCCGCGTGACCACGCGTGACGCCGAGGCGTGGATGGCCGGCGCGCTGTTTGCCTGCTCCGGGTTCCTGGTCGGGCGGGCCACCGGACACTTCAGCCTGGTGGCGGCCGCGCCCCTGCCCCTCTTCACCTGGTGCGTGCTCCGCTGCTGGGAGCGGCGCCGCACGCGAGATGCGCTGGCCGTGGGGCTCTCGGCCGCGTGGGCGCTCACCGCGGACCCGTACTACGCGGTCTATTGCGTGATGATCGCCGCGGGTTTCCTGGTGAGCCGCGCCGTCTCCTTCAGTCCTGCCGCCGCGCGTGACGGTCGATGGCGACGGGCCCTCACCGTGTGCGCGGTCCTGGCCGGGGCCGTCGTCGCCGCGAGGCTCGTCACGGGGGGCGGCGCCTGGCACGTGGGATCGATTGAGATCTCGGTGCGATCGCTTTACACGCCGGTGCTCGTCCTCACCGTGGCGCTGGCGATCCGGGCGCTGATGGGCGTGCGCGTCCACTGGTCCCACGACGCCTGGCCCACCTGGCGCACCGCCTCCCTGCTGAGCGCCGCCGCGCTGCTCGCCGGCGTGTTCGCCGCCGCGCCGGTGCTGGCCTCGCACGCGCTGGGCGACTCGATGGACGCGCCGCCGATCTTCTGGCGCACCGGTCCGCAGGGGGCCGACCTGCTTGCGCTGCTCCTGCCGCAGGCCGGGCACCCGTGGATGCCCGCGGTCGTGCGCGGCTGGCTGGCCTCGCATCCGGGCGGCCTCATCGAACAAAGCGCGAGCCTCTCCCTGGTGGCCCTCCTGGTCATCGGCGGGGTGACCTGGCGCACCGCGTGGCGTCCGTCCCGGCGCTGGTCCGCCGCCGCGATTGGCTTCGCCCTGATGTCGCTCGGGCCGTTCGTGTACGTGGCCGGGGTCAACACCTACATCCCCACGCCGTGGACCCTGCTGCGGTACGTCCCGCTCATCGCAGAAGCCCGCATGCCCAGCCGCCTGGCGATCGTCGCCACGATGGCCGTGGCCATGCTGTTTGCCGCCGCCCTGAGCGCCTGGACCACGCGCGTGCCCAGACGCCGCGGATGGATCCTGCTCGGCGTGGCCGCGCTGCTGTGGATCGACCTCATGCCGGCCCCCCGCCAGCTGTTTGCCGCGGGCATCCCGGCCGTCTACGACCGCATCGCCGCCGACCCCCGCGCCATCAGCGTGCTGGCCCTGCCGACCGGCGTGCGCGACGGCCTCTCCTCGCTCGGCAACTTCACCGCGCACTCGCAGTTCTTCCAGACGGTCCACGGCAAGCGCATCGTCGGCGGCTACCTGTCCCGCACCACGCCTCAGCGACGGGCGTCGTACGTGGACGATCCGGTACTCGGCCCGCTGGTGGATCTGAGCGAAGGCCGCCCGGTGAGCCGGGACCGATGGGACGCGGCGCGCGCGGCGGCCCCCGCGTTCGCCCGGAACATCAAGCTCGGGTATGTCGTGATCAGCCACCGGCGGGCCTCCGCGGACCTGAGGCGATTTGCCACCGACGTGCTGCAGCTCACGGCGGTCCAATCGGACAATGATCGGTCCCTGTACGTTCCGTTCGGCCGGCGGTAAACTGCCCCCTGCCGGACAGGCACGCCATACCCACTTGACAGGCGCGTAACGAAGGCTTCTACTCTTTCCGACAGACTTAGTTAACCGGCTTAAGGAAGTCGGCCAATAACGGTTTCCACTGGAGGAGAGAGTGATGCAATTGCGACGTCTCGTCGCCATGGCGCTGGTCGCGGGGTGTGCCCTCGCGGGCACGGCCTACGGACAGTCCCAGGCCATTAACGGCACCATCGAAGGCACGGTCAAGGACGCGTCCGGCGCGGTGCTGCCGGGCGTGACCGTCACGATCACCAACACGGACACGGGCACGCAGCGCGTGGTCGTGACCAACGAAAGCGGCGTGTTCCGCGCGCCGCTGCTGCAACTGGGCCGTTTCACGGTCGCGGCCGAACTCTCGGGGTTTTCCAAGTACGAGCAGTCGGGCATCGGGCTGGTCGCGGGCCAGACGGTCATCCTCAACATCTCGCTGAAAGTGGGCGGGCTGACCGAGACGGTGACCGTCAGCGCCGACGTGGAGGTGGTGGACGTGGGCAAGACCGACGTCGGCCGCAACATCAACGCGCGCGAGATTCAGAACCTGCCGAATGTCTCGCGCAATCCTTACAACTTCGCGCTCCTGCAGCCGGGCGTGACCGGCACGGAAAACAGCGAGTTTGGCGTGCCCCGGTTCAGCGTCAACGGCCAGGCGCTGCGCGTCAACTATCAGGTGGACGGCAACACGAACACCCAGCGCGATCGCGCCGGCCTGCGCATGATGCCGATGTCGGAGGTGATGGTGCGCGAGGTGCAGGTCGTGACGTCGGGCTTCGCGCCCGAGTTCGGCAACACGACGGGCCTGGTCTACAACGCCGTCACCCCGTCCGGCACGAACACGTTCAAGGGTGACGTGGGCTACCGGTTCCGCCGGAAGTCGTGGTCGGCGTTCCCGTTCTTCTTCCAGGGAGCGAAGACCGAGGAGCGGCGGCCCGACAACTCGCTGAACATCTTCACGGCCACGGTGGGAGGCCCCATCGTCAAGAACTCGCTGCACTTCTACGCGGGCAGCGAGCGCACGTACCGGGAGATGCCGCGCCTGATCAACATCGATCCGGGCATCGCGACCCAGGTCGGCGTGGCAGCCCAGCCCGGCGCGATCGACGCCCACCAGGAGGTGCTCTTCCTCATCGGCAAACTCGACTGGCAGGCGAACGCGTCGCAGCGGCTGACGGCGCGGACGAACTTCTTCCGCAACGACAACCCGCTCAACGGCGGCGGCGGCGGCAACACGGCCATCGAGCGGTCCGTCGACTTCCGGGACCAGATGTGGTCGCACGCGGTGCAGGCGGTGTCGACGATCGGCACCTCCAACCTCAACGAACTCCGTTTGCAGGTGATGCAGCGCACGTCGCGCCGCGACTCGTCGGAGGGCGCGGGCACGGGCATTTCGGTCAACATCAACGGCGGCACGGTCAACGGCGTCAACAACAGCATCAGCTTCGGCATGCCGACCGGTGACGGCGAACTGTTCCAGCAGCGCATCTACCAGGTGGTCAACAACTTCACCGTGCTGCGCGGCAACCACAACTTCAAGGCCGGCATCGACTACTCGTTCGTCGACGACACGCGCGAGGTGCCGCTGCCGGCCACCTACACGTTCCCGACCGTGGCGGCCTACCTGGCCGCCAAGAGCGGCGCGAACCTCAAGGGCTACACCAACTTCCAGCAAACCGTGGCCATCGAGTCTGGCTTCGACATGACCAACGGCGGCCTGTCGGCCTTCGTGCAGGACGACTGGAAGGTGACGCCGAACCTCAAGTTCCTGTACGGCGTGCGCTACGACCTGAACCTCTACAACAAGGGCATTGCCGGGTCGGCGTATTCGGAGACGTTCAACAAGGACGCGAACAACTTCGGACCGCGCGCGGGCTTTGCGTGGACCCTGGACGAACAGGGTAAGTCGGTGTTGCGCGGCAGTTCGGTCGTGATGTACGACCAGATGCTGCTGGCCATCATCGAGCAGTCGTTCAACAACAGCGGCAATCCGCGCCGCGTGTCGGTGACGCTGCAGCCCACGGCGGCCAACGCGCCGAGCTTCCCGAACGTGCTCCAGGCGGCCAGCGGCACGCAGAGCACCATCTTCGCGATGTCGCCGGACTTCGTCTCGGGCCGCACCTGGCAGAACAACATCACCTACGAACGCGCGGTCGGGTCCAACTACTCGATGTCCATCGGCGCCATGTACGCCCGCGGCTGGGACATGCCGGTCATCACCGAGTACAACCACATCAACCCGATTCGCACGCTGGCCGACGGCCGCGGCGTCTACAGCACCGCCGTGAACGCCGAGACGCGCCGCGATCCGCGCTTCAATCGCGTCCGCATGGTCCAGTCGATTGGCGAATCCTGGTACACGGCGATGACCCTGCAGTTTGGCAAGCGCTGGAACGGCAGCCTGCAGTTCAACCTCAACTACACGCTGGCGGATGGCATCGACACGGCGCCGCTCGGCGGCAACACGTTGTCCGTGCAGGGTGATGCCGTCCGGTCGGATCCGGCAAACCTGGCACGCGACAAGGGTCCGAACTCGCTGAACGTACGCCACACGCTCAACGGCAGCATCGTCGCGCTTTCGAATTTCACCATCGCGAACCGGACGCTGCATCACATCCTGAACAACAACCAGATGTCGCTGTTCGTCCAGCTCAACAGCGGCCTGCCGGTGCAGATCGCCGGCAACGCCGACCTCAACGCGGATGGCAACGGCGGCGACCGGCCGTTGAACATCACGCGCAACTCGCTCAATCGCCCGTCGCGCTACAACGTGGACGCGCGGTTCTCGCGGTACTTCAATCTCGGATATCGGGCGACGCGCCTTGAAGTGCAGGCCGAGTTCAAGAACCTGTTCAACACGGAACAGGTCAACGGCGTGCAGACGACCCACGCGGTCAACTCGACGACCGGCGCGGCGACCGTGTCGCTGCCGGCCAGCGGCAACGCCCTGATCCCGACGAGCGGCTACGAGCAGCGCAAGTTCCAGCTCGGCTTCAAGCTGTTCTTCTAACTGGCACCACCGGTGACGGCAGGCCGTGAGCCTGCCGTCACCTTCCGCACCATGCCTTCCACCCGCCCGGGCCGATTCTTCCTCTCCGCGATTTCCGTGCTCCTGCTAT
>JANLHE010000058.1 GCA_024653875.1 Acidobacteriota bacterium | reverse complement strand
GGGGACCCCGCGCCGCAGACCGCATACGCGGACGCGACGTCGGTGTTCGAGGTGGACGCGATCGGCCTGATCAACATGGCGTCGCGGCTCAACCACGGGCTGGACATCGGCGGGCAGGCGCTCGGGACACCGACGTGCTTTCATATCGGCGCGGTGGTGAATCCGTTTGCGCCGGAGCTGGACGCGGAGTGGAAGCGGCTCGACTTCAAGATCGAGGCCGGCGCCGAATACCTCCTGACGCCGCCGATTTTTGATCTGGACGCGTTCGATGCCGTGTTGCCGCGCCTGCAGGCGACCGGGGTGCCGATCATCGCCGGCGTCGTGGCGCTTGAGAGCCTGCGGCAGGCCGAGTTCCACGCCAGCGAGGTCAGCGGCGTGCGACTCCCCGAGGCGCTGCTCGATCGCATGCGCCAGGCGGCCGACCCGCCCGGCGCCGGATTCGCGTTCGCCAGCGAGATGGCCGGCGCCCTGCGGGAGCGCGTGCAGGGCCTGCGGATTAGCACCTTGCATGGCACGCCGGACGCCGCCGAGCGCCTGCTGGCGGCGCTGGCAGGCGCCTGACCCGTTCAAGGTATAGTGCCCCGACGATGAACGAGCATTTGCTGATGCTGGGGCGGTTCGTCCGCAGTCCACGGACCGTGGGTGCCGTGGCGCCCAGTTCGCGTGCCCTGGCCGCCGAGATGGTCCGCGGTCTTGATTTGTCGGGCCGGACGACCGTGGTGGAGTTGGGACCCGGCACCGGCGTGGTGACGCGGGCGATTGCCGCCACGCTCGGTCCCGAGGCCCACGCGCTGGCCATTGATGTCGAGCCCGCGTTTGTCGCGTCCATCGCCGCGCGATATCCGCGAATTGAAGCGGTGTGCGCCTCGGCCGCCGACCTGTCGTCCCTGCTGCGCGCGCGCGGCACGTTCCCGGCCGACCACATCATCTCCGGACTGCCGTTTGCCAGCCTGCCGGGTGAGGTCACGACCTCGATCCTCGATGCCATCGGCGCGTCGCTGCGTCCCGGCGGCACGTTCACGACGTTCCAGTACCTCAACGGCTATCCCACGCCCCTGGCCGGGACTTTCAGGCAGGCCATGACCGCGCGCATGGGCAGCGGGCCCGCGCGCCGTGTCGTGTGGCGGAACATTCCACCCGCGTTCGTGCTGAGATGGCGGCATCAGTGAGCGCTGGCGAAGGTCCGTCGGATCTGTCGGTCGCCGTCGTTGAAAATGCCCTGATGGAGCGGGTGTACGCCAAGCTGTCCGCCGTCTACGATGTCGCCTTCGGCCCGGTGTTGCAGGCGGGACGCGAGCGCGCCGTGGCCGCGATGGGCCAGACGGCCGGCTGTCGCGTGCTTGAGGTGGGGGTGGGCACCGGGCTGAACCTCTCGCTGTATCAGCCGGGTACCGAGGTCACGGGCATCGACTTCTCGCAGGAGATGCTGGACCGCGCCGGCGAACGGGCGGCGCGCGAGGGGCTGGTCCCCAGGCTCTTTCAGATGGACGCCGCGGATCTGCGCTTTCCCGACGCGTCGTTCGACATCGTCTATGCGCCGTACGTGATCTCGGTGGTGCCCGATCCGGTGGTCGTGCTGCGCGAGATGCAGCGGGTGTGCCGTCCCGGCGGGCGCCTGCTGATGCTCAATCACTTCCGCAGCACGCATCCGGTGCTGTCGCGGCTGGAACAGTGGATTTCGCCCTTCACCGTGCACATCGGATTCAAGGCGGATGTGGACATGGCGACGCTGTTCGCGCGCGCCGGCGTGGAGCCCGACTGGGTCGAGAAGGTCAATCGGCCGAAGATCTGGACGCTGGCGCACTGTACGCGTCCACGACGCCCTGAATAAACGCGGCCGCG
This sequence comes from Acidobacteriota bacterium, assembly GCA_024653875.1. Lineage (GTDB taxonomy): Bacteria > Acidobacteriota > Vicinamibacteria > Vicinamibacterales > SCN-69-37 > SYFT01. The sequence continues at coordinate 1,116 of JANLHE010000058.1, read as the reverse complement.
CGGGCCGCGCCGTCGGTGGCCATCCGGCGCGACGGCGCGGGCTGCCGCAGCAGCGCCTCCAGCGCATCGAGCCAACGCCCGCCAAACAGGTCGTCCTGGGACAGGAACCGGCACCGCAGCATGCCGGGCATCTGCGCCACCATCAGGTCGTACTCCCGGAAGTGACCGCGCGACGTGTACAGCATCGGCGTGGCGTGCGCCACGCACTCGCTGGCGATGCCGTACCCCGGCTTGGTCACGACGACATCCACCGCGGCCACCAGATCCTCATAACGCAGGTCGGTTTCGAAAACGGATTCCGGCAGGTACTTCACCTGCGCCGGCGTGATCGAGTCCGGCTGCACGATGCGATCGGTGAGCAGCAGCGTCCAGTCCGAGAGGCAGTCCAGCCGCGACAGATCGAGCCGCTCAAGCCCATACCCGCCAAACGACAGCAGGGCGACCTTGCGCGCCTGATCCACGCCCACCGCCCGCCTGGTCTCCTCGCGGCTGTGGATGGCGTGGCGGGCGATGAACGGGATGGGCGTCACGTGCGGGAAGACCTCGAACCCGCCGGCCAGGGGCAACTCAAGGGCGTACGTGGCCGTGCGGTAACTGCGGCGAATCGCGTCCACAAGCCCCGGTGCCTGGCGCAGCGGCCCGGTATACCACTCGTAAATCCAGTCCCAGGTGAAGTTGGAGATTGCGACCGAGGGCACGCGCAACCGGCTCGCGACGTCGAAGGCCATGGGGGGAATGTCGCCGACGATTGCCTGGATGGGCAACCCGTTCAGGCGCGCGCACTCGGCCGTCACGCGGCCGGCCATCGTCGCCTGGAACGCCACGGCCTCCCGAATCGTCGCCTCGTCGTCATGGGTGACGCTGTCCCGCTGAATCACGCCCACGTCGCAGGGGCCGTCCAGGCGCGTGACGGGCGCGCGGAGCGTGCGGGCCAGCAGGGAGGGGGATACCGCCGTCCGAAGGACGATGTGGAGGTCCGGCCGCGCGGCGGCCAGGGTGTTGATGACTTCCACCTGGCGTGACGCGTGGCCGAAGCCATGGCCGGAGACGTAAAACACCACCGAAGGACGCGCGGACATCGTCCCATTGTACGAAAGGCGTAGAATGGCCGCATGG
>JANLHE010000056.1 GCA_024653875.1 Acidobacteriota bacterium | reverse complement strand
CTCTCGGCCCGATACGTGGAGCGGCGCCAGCAGCTTCCCGACCGGTCGCCGCTGGACTCCGCCGGCAAACGCGCCGCGTTCGCGCTCTTCTACGCGCCGCTGCACTTCGTGACCACGCAGGCCGCGCTCGCGCACCTCGGTGTGCGCACCGACCTGCGCGCCATCGTGGACCTGGGATGCGGCACCGGCGTCTGCAGCGCCGCGTGGGCCCTGCTGCACGCGACCCCGCCCTCGATCAGCGGCGTTGATGGCCACCCATGGGCGCTCGACGAAGCGCGCTGGAACTGGCGGACCATGGGGCTGCACGGCCACGCGGTCCGCGGCGACCTCGTCGACACCGCGCGGCGCCTGGTGCGGCAGCCGGATGCCGAGTTGCAGCGCACGGGCCTCATCGCCGGGTGGGCGATCAACGAACTCGACCCCGCGGCGCGCGCCGGCCTGCTCGACATCGTTGACACCCTGCTTGCCCGGGGTGTCACGCTGGTCATCCTCGAGCCGCTGGCGCGAGGCGTGACGCCCTGGTGGGACGGGTGGGCCGCGCGTCTGGCACCACACGGCGTGCACGCCGGCGACGTGAAACTCGACGTCGCCCTGCCGGCACCGCTTGCGGCCTTCAGCACCGCGGCCGGGTTCCGCAAGCAGGAGCTCGGCGTCAGGGTGATGGCACGCTGATGCCGTGCTACCCTCTGAACGATTTATGGATGACGCGGCGCTGGTAGAGGGCCTGCGGGCCGGCGACGGAACGGTCTTCGAGACGCTGGTGCGCACGTACGGCGGCCGGCTGCTCGCGGTGGCTCGCCGGGTGCTGCACAACGAGGAAGACGCCAGGGACGCGGTGCAGGACGCGTTCATCAACGCGTTCCGGCATCGCGCCTCGTTCAAGGGCGACGCCCTGATTTCAACCTGGCTGCACTCGATTGTCGTGAATTCGGCCCTGATGCGCCTCCGGTCACGGACGCGCAAGGCCGAAGAGCCCATTGAAGACTACCTGCCGCGGTTCCTGCCCGACGGTCACCATGCCGAGTCGTTTCCGTCGTGGACCGAGCCCGTCGATCAGGCGCTGTCGCGCAAGGAGACCGCACGGATGGTGCGTGCCGCCATCGAGGAACTGCCGGAGACCTATCGCACGGTGGTGCTGCTGCGCGACATCGAGGGCCTGTCCACCGAGGAGACCGCCAAGATCGTCGATACCACCCCCAACGCGGTGAAGATTCGCCTGCATCGGGGCCGCATGGCGCTTCGCACGCTGATTGCCCCGCACCTTGCAGGAGTCACCACATGAACTGTCGCGAACTCTCCCAGTTCCTCATGGAGTACGTCGGCGACACGCTCGAGCGTGACGTCCACGAGAACTTCGAGTCCCACCTCAAGGCCTGTCCCAACTGCCACACGTACCTGGTCCAGTACCGCGAGACCATCCGCGCCGGCCAACTCGCGTGCGGCGACGAGGACTGTTCGGAGGTGCCCGAAGATTTGGTGCAGGCCGTGCTGGCCGCGATCTCAAAGGAGCCCCGGTGATGAGAATACTCGTCGCGCTTGCGGTCACCGTCCTTGTCAGCGCTTCCGTCGGCGGCGCCGACGATTACAACCCGCACTGGGCGCAGTGGCGCGGCCCCAACGGGCAGGGCATTGCCACCGGCACCTACCAGGACACCTGGTCCGACACCCAGAACATCGCCTGGAAGACCGAGCTTCCCGGCCGCGGCCACTCCTCCCCGATCGTCTGGGGTGACCGGATCTTCCTGACGACCGCCGTCAAGGGCAAACACGTGCCCGGCCGCGTGGCGCCGGATCACCTCGGCTTCGACATGAAGCCGGGGTACCTCCACCCGGACAGCACCGACGTGGACTACGACCACGCGCTCAGCGTGTTGGCCGTGGACGCGAAGACCGGCACGATCCTCTGGCAGCGCACGGCGTACGACGGCCCCATGTACGACAACCGGCACCGCATGAACACCTACGCGTCGGCGTCGGTCGTCACCGACGGCGAGATGCTGTACGCATCGTTCGAGGCGCACGGGTTCTACGCGTACACGCTGGACGGCGACCTGAAGTGGAAGGCGGACCTTGGCAACGTGGCCAAGGCCGGCCTGGGCCCGGGCACGTCTCCCATCCTCTACAAGAACCTCGTCATCCTGCAGGTCGATCAGGAGATGGGCGCGCAGTCGCGGATCCTCGCGTTCAACCGTCAGACCGGCAAGGAAGTCTGGCGCGCCGAACGCTCGAACCGGCGCAGTTGGGCCACGCCGGTGCTGGTCAACGCCGGCTCGCGCGTGGACCTGGTGGCCTCGGGCGCCGAAGCGGTCATCGCGTACGATCCGGACACCGGCAAGGAACGCTGGCGCACCGAAGGCACGCGCAGCCACCCCATTCCCAGCTTCGTGCAGGCCCACGGGCTCGTGTTCGCGTCGGCGGGCAGTTCCGCGAAGGTCCTGTTCGCGGTGCGCGCGGACGCGCCCGATGAGGCCTCGCGGATCGCCTGGCGCCACAACAAGGGCACCGCGTACGTGACATCGCCCATCGCGGTGGGCGACTACCTCTACATCTTCACGGACTCCGGCATCACCACGTGCCTGGACGCGCGCACCGGCGCGGTGGTCTACGAAGGCGGACGGCCGCCCGTGCCCGCCACGTTCAGGGCCGCGCCGGTGGCCTTCGACGACAAGATCCTGATGACCAGCGAAGACGGCGACACGTTCGTCATGCGCGCGGGGCCGAAGCACGAAATCCTGCGCACCAATTCGCTGGGCGAAACGATCTGGGCCTCACCCGCCCTGGCGGCGGGCACGATCTACATTCGCGGCGAGAAGCACCTGTTCGCCATCAAGTGAATGAGCTCACCGGGTCATGCCGTACATCAGGTAGTTGATGCCGAACTTGTAGGCTTCGTTGGTGGGGTCCACGGCGTACAAACCCGAGGCCGAGTGCTCCATGTAATCCCCGATGTCCATGTTGTAGTTGATGACCACCGAGAGGCGCCTGGCGGGGTCGTTGTTTTCGTGAATGCCGTAGAACTCGCCCATCAGCCCGCGCTGGCCCAACTGGCCGGGGTACGGGACGTCCAGGGTCTTGATGGCGAAAAACGTGTTGAAGATCGGATGTGCGATGTCGAGCGGCACGATGCGGCCCTTTGGCAGCACGCGTGTCATCGCCGCTTCGAAGACGTTCCACTCGTTCTGGAAGTGGAAGTCGTCCACGATCAGGAAGCCGCCCTTTTCGATATAGGTCCTGAGTCCCTCCACTTCCTTCTCTGACGGATACCAGTACCCCGGCTCCGACAGGTACGCGATTGGAAACTTCATCAGCTCCGGATCGTCCATGCGCAGCACGTTGCCGCCGGCCGGACTCGGCGCGATCGCCGTGATCTCCGGCAGGATCAGGTTCAGGTGCTGTTCCATGTCCGGATAGTCGAACGACCATCCGGGGAAGTTGGGATACCAGAGGCGCACGATGGCGAACTTGCCGTCGTACGGGGTGGCGGCCGGCATCG
>JANLHE010000054.1 GCA_024653875.1 Acidobacteriota bacterium | reverse complement strand
GGAAAACTCGGCGCCGGTGCTTCCATCGGGAGGATCGCAACCCCCGGATGGATTCAACCGGCGGACCGGGCATGAGGTTTGCTACTGGTACGCCTCGAGACACCTGAATTCGTGGCAGGCGCCACGGAGAGCTGGGGAGCCGGGTGACTCACTGAAAGGCCCGCTCACGCGGGCCTTTTTTTCTGTCCGGCGAACGGGCGCTTACCCGATCGCGCCTTCCGGGTACTGCAGTGCAAGGCGCAGTTCCTTGACGAGCTGATCCACCGTCGATCCCGACCGCTTCCAGGCGCCGTCCGTTTCAAAGCGCAGGTCGCCGATGCGGCGGCCCCAGGGCGCGATGATGCGGCCGATGGCGCGGAAGTCCGCCCGGTCGGCGTGCTGCTGATCGAGTTGCTTCACGATGTCCGGCGCCACGCGGATGAATGCGCGCAGGGCCGCCGCGGACTTGACGCTGTACTTGCGGCCGTTCCAGGCGGCCCCGAACACCACGGCGACCTGCTTGAAGTAGTTCACGAAGAAGCGGGTGGCCTCGTCGCGGAAGTCCTCGGCCTTCTTGCCGGCACCAAACGCATCCGTGCCAAACAGCTTCTTCAGTTCCTGCGCCAGCGGGGCCTGCGCGACGCGGCCATGGCCCACGCCGAGCAGCTTGATTTCGCCATAGAGCGGGGAGTCCTCGCGCTCGCTGAGCGCCCGGACCACGTCGTGCGCCACGGCCAGGTTCTCGTCGCGATAGAGCTGCCGGCCCGAGAGGGCCACCAGGTGCGAGGGGTTCAGCCGCGTGTGTTTGGCGTTGATCGTGACAAACATCTGGACCACGTGGTCCTCGGGGAGTTTGTCGAAAATGATGGCCGGCACGGTGAACGCTTCGCCGCCGAACTGCTCGATGCCGGCGTGGAGCGCCAGCAGGCGGTGCTGCCCGTCGATGGCACGGAGGATGCCCTCGCGTTCGGGCACCTTCAGAATGCCCAGCGACGGTTCGCCCGGCATCGCCTCGAACTTGAGCGTTTCGTCACAGGAGATGATGACGGCGCCGGGAATGGACGGCAGGTCGCGCGCCTGCCGGCACTGCTCGTAATACCCCACCAGCTCGTCGATCTTCTTCCGGATGATCTGGCGCTGGTAGGCTTTGTCGCTGGAGGCGATGCGGCGTTCCAGGAAGTCCCAGCGGACCTTGGACTGCCGGGCATTGCCCCGCACCCCGGATGTTCCGTGATCGCCATAGCTCAACACCTCGAACCGCACCAGTTTGTCGATGTCCTGGGCGGTGAGGGAAGCCTGATAGAATTGCACGCCAAATTGCTGCATGCGGAGCGCGGCGACGCTAATCATAGGGAGCGATTGTAGGGTGCAGCCTGTAGAATCTCAAGCCTTGGGTGGCATTCCCTGCCACGCGCGCCCTGAAGGAGTCACCATGAGAGTTGCTGGAGTCCCCCGCCGAGCCTGGTGGATGTCTGCCGTAGGCCTGGTCATTTTCGTGCTGGCGGTGGCCACGGCCCCCGCCCAGCAATCGGTCACCGACACCCGGGACCCTAAACAGGCCCAGGACGAAGATTTCGCGAAACTCTACAAAGAATGGACGGGAAACCCCATTTACGGCAGCCCGTTGGTGGACCACCTGCCGACGGTGCCGGGCATCCCGACACCCAAGGACGTGCTGGGCTATCACATCGGCGCGCCTGAGAAGCTGACCTACTACGCCGACATCCTGAAGTACTACCGGGCGCTGGCGGCCGCCACGCCGCGCGTGCGGGTCGAGACCATCGGCAAGTCCGACGAGGACCGCGAGCTGGTGGTGGTCTGGGTCTCGTCCGACGCCAACATGAAGAACCTGCAGGCCAACCGGGACAACCTCGCGAAGATCGCCGACCCGCGGGGCCTGAGCGACGCGCAGATTAAACAACTCATCGCCACGACCAAGCCGCACTATCACCTGATAGGTGGACTGCACTCGGGCGAACTGGGCCCGCCCGAGATGCAGATGGAGCTGGTCTACCGGCTCGCCGTCGAGACCTCGCCGCTCATCACCAACATCCGCGACAACGTCATCGTCTCGGTGACGCCGGTGGCCGATGCCGACGGGCGCGATCGCAACCTCGACTGGTTCTACAAGGGGCTTGACGAGACGCGCGCGGCAGCCGCGGCGCCCGGTGGCGCGGCGGGCGGCGGCGCCGTGGGTGGCGGCGGACGCGGCGGCGGACGCGGCGGCGGCGCCGGCGTGCCCTACTGGGGCAAGTACGTCTACCACGACAACAACCGCGACATTAACCTCTCGCAGGTGCAGATGCGGGCGCTGGGTGACTGGTATTTCACCGCGCACCCGCCGATCATGCACGACCTGCACGAATCGCTGACACTGCTCTACACCTACAGCGGTGGTCCGCCCCAGAACCCGAACCTCGATCCGATCCTGTTCTCGGAACTGCCGTTCTTCTCGAACTTCGAGATGGCGCAGATGACCAAGTACGGGATGCCCGGCGTCTACACGCACGCGTTCATGGACGGCTGGTCGCCCGGCTATCTGGGCTCGGTCGCGTACAACCACAACGGCCTCATGAAGATGTACGAGACGCAGTCCGGGCGTGACGTGGCGCGGGCGGCGGCGACGCCGGCCACGCCGGCCCCTGCGGTTGCCGCGGGGGCGGCAGCGACGCCCCCGGCGGCGGCAGGTCAAGGGCAGGCGGCCGGCCAGGGTGCCGGCCGTGGCGCGGCGCCGGCCGCGCGAGGGGGCGGCGCGGGTGGCCGCGCCGGTGGCGTGCCCACCGGTCGCGGCGGCGGCCAGCCGCGCGAGTGGTATCGCGGCCTGCCGGTCCCGCCGGACGCGGTCCAGAACTTCACCCGCCGCAACAACACCAACTACATGCAGACGGGCGTGCTCTCGGCGCTCCAGCTCACCTCGATGTTTCCCAACCTCGTCGTCGAGAACTTCTACATGAAGACCCGCAACTCGATCCGGCGCGGCCTGGACAATCCGCCCCACGCGTATGTGATTCCCGTGCAGCGGGACATGACCCGCGTGGCGGAGATGCTTCGCATCTTTGGGATTCAGGGCATCGAGGTCAGCCAGGCCACCGCGGAGTTCAAGCTGGGCGACAAGGTCTACCCCGCCGGTTCCTACCTCGTGAAGGCGGGCCAGCCGTACTGGAGCCTCGCGAAGAACCTGCTCGAGAAGCAGGACTACCCCGACGCACGCCTGTCCACCTATGACGACTCGGGCTGGACGATGGGCCCGGCGATGGGGGTGGAGGTCGTGGAGGTCAACGACAAGGACGTGCTGGAAGTCTCGACCAGGATCGTCAAGACCTCCACGCATGGCGCGCGGCTGGTTGGATCCGGCACGGCCGGCATGGCGATCGCCCACCTGGGATCGAACAACATGATTTCGTTCCGCTACGCGCTGAAGAACGTGCCCATGACGGTGGCGGAAAAGACCTTCACGGCATCAGGCATGGACTTCCCTGCCGGTTCGTTCATCGTGTCCGCGCCCGCCGATCTCGCGGCCGTCAGGGCCGTGGTTGAAAAGTTCGGGCTCACCGCGGCCACGCTGGCCTCGCTTCCCACGGTCGCCACGCACGATGCGGACGTGCCGCGTGTGGCGATTTATTCGCAGTGGGGCGGCACGCAGGAACTGGGCTGGTACCGGCACGCGTTCGATCAGTTCGGCATTCCCTTCGACCTCATCTACAAGGAGCGGGTGCAGAAGGGCAACCTGAAGGCGGATTACGACGTGATCGTCATGGCCTACCAGGGCATCAACCGTCAGTCGGTGATGCAGGCGCCGGGTGCGCGGCCCGCGCCGTACGTCAAGACGGACAAGTACAAGTTCCTCGGGATGTACGGCGAGTCGCCCGACATCACCGGCGGCTTCGGTCAGGTGGGCGTGGATGCATTCGCGGCGTTCTTCGAGGCCGGGGGCACGTTGATCGCGGCGCACAACGCGGTGCGGTTCCCGATCGAGTTCGGCTTCACGCGCACGGTCGACACCGATCAGGTCTCCGGCATCACCGCGCAGCGTCCGCTGGTGACGGCCGAGATCTCCAAGCCGGATCACCCGGTGTTCTACGGCTACGCCGACAAGACCTTCGCGGTGAAATACGTGAACGGACCGTTCCTGCGCGTCGGGGTCGCGGAACAGGAGAACGTGCTGGCGCGGTATGTGGGGGGAGACTCGTCGGTCGTCTCCGGGCTCATGACCGGCGCGGACACGCTGGCGCGGCGGCCCATCGCCGTGGATGTGCCCGGCGCGCGCAACGGCAAGGGCCGCGTGATCCTGTTCGCCAACAACCCGATCTACCGGTGGCAGAACCACGGGGAGTTCAACATGGTGTTCAACTCGATCGTCAATTGGAACGATAAGTAGAGGTCCTGGGGTCCTGGGGTTCCCGGTGCGCGACTTCGTCGCGGACTTTTGTTAGCAGGAAAGCTCGGAGAAAAAACCAAAGGGCCAGGCGATCAGTCGCCTGGCCCTTTACACATTGAACCTCAGGACCCCAGGACCCCAGGACCCCAGGACTTCAGGACTTCAGGACCTCGTCAGGCCCTGAGGTGCTCTGGTATCCAGGGCCTGTCTGTTCTTTTCGCCCACCAGGCCGCGGCAGCCAGCATCAGCGCCGTAAACAGCAGATAGGCCACGCCCATTTGCGGGAGCGTGAGCGACCGTTTGAGCGCGAGGCTGAAGATGCCGTAGGCCAGCTCGACATGCACCCAGTACACAAAGAGCGACGTCTGGCCGAACAACACCGTGGGGCTCCAGTGGCGTGCCGTGGGCCGGACCATCCAGAGCCACGCGAGGGCCAGCATCAGCGTCATCGCGCCCGTGCGGATGAGAAAGTACGACAGCGAGGTTGTCCAGAAACTCGACCCGAGCGGTGAGGGCAGATACATGCCCACCCAGCCCGCCGCCATCACGGCCACGGCTGCCATCGCCAGGCGCAGGTGGAACCGGGGTTCGTCTTCCGGCTTGCGCGCCATGGCAATCCACACGCCGGCACACGCGCCGACGAACACATACGCCACCCAGGGGAACAGGGCGAACTGTCCCCAGCCGCCGTTGGGCCGCAGGTAGGCTTCCAGTCGCGGATGCAGGAGCGTGGGCCACCACCAGCCGCGCACCAGCGGCGACATCAGCACGATGACGGCCGCCGGCACCAGCAACCACAACACGCGTCGCGCGATCGTGGCGCTGCGGCCCCAGCACCAGGCGCCGGCGACCAGGCCCAGACCGAGAACGTTCAGGATGTCCGGCTTGAAGATGCTGTCCCCGCGCGCCCACGGGTTGAAGAGGAAAGACGTGAAGCGGAACAGGTGCGCATAAAAAAAAACCTGCCAGCCTCGCTTCTGCAGCACCCACGCGGCCTCGGCCATGGATCGGCCCTTCCGCATGTGGGATCCGGCCGCGAACGGAATCGCCACGCCGGCCAGGAAGAGGAATAGCGGCGCCGCCCATCCGCCGATGAAGGTCAGCACACCGAAGGGGCGACCGGTGCGCGCGGCATCCGCCAGCCACGCGTCCACCGTGTGCCACTCGATCATGATCAGCACCGCGAGGCCGCGAAGCCAGTCGATGTAGGGGCGGCGTGTGG
>JANLHE010000051.1 GCA_024653875.1 Acidobacteriota bacterium | reverse complement strand
TCCTTGTTCGCCTTGATCAGCGCGTCCGCGACCAGGAGCGTGTTGTACGGCGGCACGTTGTTGTCCATGGTGCCGTGAATCAGGAAGAGATGGCCTTTGAGGCCGGCGGCCTGGCTCTGGTTGGCCTCGATCGCGTAGTTGTCCGTGCCGTCCGCGAGCTTCACGAGCGACCCCTGATACCGCTCGCCCCAGTCGTCTTCGTACTGGCGCTGGTCGTGGTTGCCCGACTCGGCGATGCCGACCTTGAAGAACTCATTGAACGGCGCCCGGAGCAGCGCATCGGCCGTGATGAACCCGCCGCCCGAGTGGCCCCACATCGCGGCCCTGTCGATGTCGATCCAGGGATACTTGCCGGCCAGCTCCTTCATGCCGGCGACCTGATCGGGCAACGTGTTGTGGCGGCCCATCGCACCGTAGTACGCGTCGGTAAAGGACTTCGACCGGTTCGGCGTCCCCGTGCCGTCGATGCTGACCACGATAAAGCCGAGTTCGGCCAGGGCCTGCTTGTCCCCGCGCGCCGCGGTGAACGCCCGTGAACCCACGCTCCCCGACTGCGGTCCGGGGTACGCCTGGTTGATGATCGGGTACTTCTTCGCGGGATCGAAGTTCGTCGGCCGGAAGAGCATGCCGTAGATGTCGTGCTTGCCGTCGGCGGCGCGCATCTTGATCTGCATCGGCGGCTTCCAGCCGGTGGCGAGCAGTTTCGAGATGTCGGCCTTCTCGAGCGGCATGATGAGGGCTCCGGTGGCGCCATCACGCAGCGTCGTCTCCGGGGCCACATCCGGCTGCGAGAACGTGTCCACCACATACGTGCCGTCGGGCGAGATTTGCGTGGTGTGCGTGCCGTTGTCCGGCGTCAGCGAGACATTGTTCTTGCCGTCAAGGCCGATCCGGTAGAGGTGCGTGAAGTACGGGTCCTGCCCCGGCTCCTTGCCGACCGCCTCGTACCACATCGTCCGCGTCGCTTCATCGAGTCGCACGACCCGTGTCACGGGACCGGCGCCGTTCGTGATCCGGTTCTTGAGCGTGCCGGTGGTGAGGTCGTAGAGGTACATCTGCGCGGTGTCTTCGCGTTGCGAGTACCAGAGCACCTCGTTTGATTTCCAGAGGATCTGCCACTGCACTCGCGTCTGCACGTGGGTATCTTCCGTCTCGACGAACAGGGTCCTGACGGCGCCGGTCGCGACATCGGCCAGCTTGGCCGTGGATGCCTTGTGAAAGCGATCGGTCGAGACAAACCCCAGCTTCGTGCCGTCCGGGCTCCAGAGATATTCGCCCATGTCGAGGGTGTCCTCGGACATCGCGCGATGGAAATCCCGCGGCATCTGCAGGCGCGTCACCTTGCCGGTGTCGACGTCGACGATCACCCGATCGATCATCGCCACCACCGGATCGCCCACCAGCGGGTACTTCCACGCGCGGAGCACCGGGTGCCCGCCGTTCACGGGCGTTGCGACCAGGTACATGTCGCCGACAGTCCGCTCGTCCTGCTGCTGCGTGGCAATCTTCCTGCCGTCCGGCGACCAGGACAGCGACGGCGCCGCGCTCGTGGTCCAGCCGGCGTTACTCGTGGCGTATCCGTAGTCCTTCACGCCGTCGGTGGTGAGCTGGCGGTCCTGACCGGTGGCGACGTCGCGCGCCCAGAGATTCCAGTCACAGATGAAGAGGGCCGTCTTGCCGTCCGGCGACATCGAGGCCGGCGGCGGACCGGTCATACCGGTGACGTTGACTCCACAGGTCTTCGTGATCGCCATGCCGCCGCGGCCTCCGCGACCACCCCTGCCACCACGGCCACCCGGAGCCGGCGGCGCCTGGCCCCCGGCCGGAGGTGTCGCCACGATTTCACTCGTTCTCGTCGCCGGATTGACCACGACGTTTTGCGTCCCCGTCATTGTGGTCCGTGGATACCAGAAGCGGCCGTCCGGCAGCCACGTCACGTCCGCCGTGCCTCCAACGACCAGGCCAGTGAGGCTGGGCGCGAGCATCTTGACGGCGCGATCGTAGTCGGCGGTGGTGACCGCGCGCGTGGTCTGCGCCAGGGCGGCGGAGGTGAACACCAGGAAAAGTACGAGGACACGGGCAGTCGAGCGAACCATGGGATGTACTCCAGGAAAAGGCGGGGTCAACGCGCCGCTTGATAGTGCGCGATGACGGCCGCGCAGGCAACTCATTTTTCGACCGGTCTGCGCCGGTGTCAGAATACGCCCGTGCAGACGTCGATCCGCGTCCTGACCGCCGCCGACGACGCTGGGCTCGAGGACCACGGCGTCAGCCGGGCGATCCTGTTCACCAATAACCCCAGCGCCGCGCCGCTTCCTGGAATGCTAGACTGCCGCCGTCGTGCACATCCGGTGGTGGCTCCCCTTGCTCGGACTTCTTGTGGCTGGTTCGGCCGCGGCCTATTCGCTGCGGCCGGCGCCGGCGCCTGCCGCGGACTTCACCGATACCCTCACGGGGCCGGACAGCCCGCACCTCGTCATTCCCTTCGACAAATACACCCTGACGCCTGAGGGACTCCTGCGGGCGCATTCAGCCTCGGGGCGCTCCAACGGCGTCGATCGCCCCGTGGTCCGCACGCGGTCCGACCGGTATCTTGCGCGGGACTTCATCTTCGAAGTGGACGTCACGATTCCCGAGGACACCGAGGACATCGCGTTCATAGGATTCGGCGATGGCACGTCGACGGCGCCGTACAACGAGCCGGGCGGTGTATTTGGATTCCGGATCCACCATATGCCGGGCAATCGCGAGGTGCGACTGGCCGCCCTCTCGCTGCCGCCGACGGGCGCGTCGGCGATCTATCTCTTCCAGGACACGATCGGAACTGTCCCGGCAAGCGGAACGCTCACCGTGCGGCTCGAACGGGCGGGTGATCACCTCACCGCCTCGCTGCCAGGCCAGGACGGCAGCGAACGCACCGTCCGGATATCCGCGTATCCGTCGATCCTCAGGAGTGGGCGGGGCTTCTTGTATCTGTCGAACACGGCCGAAGGGACGATCTTCAGCAACCTGAGAGTGCGTCCCCGGACCTGA
>JANLHE010000050.1 GCA_024653875.1 Acidobacteriota bacterium | reverse complement strand
CTGGAAGACGCCTGGAGCACGGTGGCGCGTCAACACGGGCTCGAGCCGCCGAACCGTGAGGTCCTCGAGCGTTGGCTGGCCGCCACGACGCCGTGGCATCCCGAGGCGTACCTGGCCTCGGAGGTACTCAAGGCCGGAGGAATTCCCGGGAAGTCACTGCTCCAGCAGACGGCCGACGTGACCCTGTACAAGGTCAGCAAGTGGGCGGCGATTGCCGAGGCCGGCGAAGGGTGGGCCGCGAAGGAAATGGCCAGGGCGGTGTTGAAGGACCTCGACAAAGTCGATCGCGTCTTCAGGGAGGTGCAGCGACTGACAGGCACGCGCCCGGCCTTCAGCCCGGCGAGTCAGGCCCTCATCGCGGAGCTCACGACGATGGCGGCCGCCGACGCGGAAACGGCGGCCGGACTGTTCAAGGGCAAGGGCGGCTGGGTGACGCGCTGTGACGGTCTCGTGCGCCAAATGGAATCGGCCGTCGTTCTTGTCCCGACCGCGCAGATCCTGAAGGCGCGCTTTTACGCGACGCGGTTGCCTGCCGACGTGCTCCGCGAGGCCCTGAATGCGATCGTCGATGAGAATCCCGAGAGATTGCCCGCCGTCGCCAAAGCGCTCGACCGCGAATTGTCGAAAGTCGCGGGCTTGTATCTGGTCGCTCTCGATCCTGTTTCGCCGCAGACGTTTGTGCGCCGGCTGATGTCGCGATGGGAGCAGGGCGCGGCAGCGTTGCAGCTCGGAGCGGGTGACGACGTGATCGCGGAGTTCCTGGGGCGACAGCTGGAGACCCTTCCCGAGGCAGGGTTGAAGGTGTGGTTCGACCCGAAGTCCGTTGAGCGTCTCACCGACCTTCGGGTCCGGCTCAGTCCCGACATCAAGAAAGGCATTGCGGCGAAGCTCGCCACGCGGTTGCCCGCATCCCAAATCGATTCGCGAATCACGACCACGTTGCTCGCCGGCGATGCGCAGGCCGCCGGCGGCGGTACGAACGCGGCGCGCGGGCTCGTCTTCTTCGACGGCGCGATTGGCGCGGCAACCGCCCTGATCGAGACGAGCGCGATCATGGATGAAGGACTCCCGCCCGAAGTGGAGCGTCGGCGGATCGGGGAGGCGTGGACACGGGCGATCCCCGTGATTGGCGATGTCTACGCCGCCGGCGGCGCGCTCGGAACGGGCGGCTGGGGGTACCTCGAAGGCGCGCTGCACGTCGCGCTCGCCGTCAGCTACGTGGTGCCGCAAGTCCAGGTGCCCGCGATCGTCGCAACCCTTGCGATGGTCACCTATTCCGTGGGCAGCTCGATCTACGACGTGGATGTCCTCCGCCGCCTCATCGGGACGTGGGTCGCGTCGGGCGCGTTCGAGCCCACGTCGGGACGGATGATGGGTTTGTACGATGCCGACCATCGACCGCGCCAAGCGCCTCAGAGGAGCGCGGACCCGCGCGAGCAGGCCGCCCAGGGCCGACGGGCGCTGGAGGTGTTCTACACGAACGGCGGACAGCCCTACTGCTGTCAGCCGCCGCTGCCCGCGTCGCTCGGTGTCTCCAGTGACAAGCCCCTTCCAACGATGCTGTCGATCCGCGCGTCGCTGCTCGACTATGTTGAACGGGCCTACCGCCTCAGCCGTGATCCGAACGTGGAAGCGACGAGGACTGCCATCGGAGCCGCGTATCCAACGTTCGACATTGACGCGGCGCTGGTCCAACCCGGCGATCTCGGCCGACAGGCGCTGGAGAAGCTGATCCGGGCGGGGAACGCCACCCCGACGCGGACGCCGACGTGGGCGCTCTACCGTCAGCTCGAGCGCATCTACGAAGAGGCGGCGCTGGCCGGCATCTGGTGGCTGACAAGCCAGGCGGAGCGCGAGTACCAGGCGACCCATATGGTGGGCGAGGCGGCGGAGGTGTACCGGCAGCTCAACGAGCTGGGGACCAAGCTGCGGTTGCCGCTGGCGAAGCACGTCGATCAAATCCACAACTCCGCCTTCGAACTGGTCAGAGGCGTGTGGGACGAGCACAGCCGTGCCGTGCAGCGCCTCGACCTCGCAAAGACCTTCGTCGACGGATACAGCGGCATCGAGGCCAACATCGCTCATGTCGGCGAGTTATGCCGCCGGCACGGCGTAAACCCACCCACGAAATACTGGCTCAGCGGTTTTCTGAAGATCGATCGCCCGCGCGTCGACGAACTCGAGAGGGCGTACAGCCTGGCGTTGTCCGAGGCTGACGCCGATCTGAGGAGAGTGGCCACCGCGCTCAAGCTTCCTTACGACCGGTCGCAGGCCTGTCAAGCGGCCATCTACCGCGAGCTGGCCCAGTTGCGCGTCAACATCGTCTACGCGCGGGACTACGAGCTCCTGCTGGCCGAGTGGTCCGGCCGGGTGGCGGCGGCGGAGCGAAGCCGCGACGAGACGTTGGCGCGCATCCAGGATCGCCTGAGCCGCAACGAGCCCATCGTGTCGACGCTGACGGCGCTCCTCTACCAGGCCCAGGAAGTCGTGCTCGGGTGGCACCGGGAGAACTGGGCCGATCAGGGAGTATTCGCCGAAGGCGCGGCGGCCTTCGAGAGCGCCAGGTCCGCGGCGGCCAGCACGCAGCTCCGTCTCGAGGGCGACTATGCCAAGGCCTACGCGGCTGCCGGCGCGCGCCTGACCCAGTGCACCGCCACACCGGCGACCGCACTCGAAGACGCGGTCAAGGCGGCCCTGCGGACGCTCGGCTATGACTGGCGGCCGGTCCAGATTCAGGGCAACGACATCGTGCCGTACAAAGACAAGGGCGGGTACCTCCTGTGCGGTGCCCGGGAGGAATCAGGTTTCGTGTGGTCGACATGCCGATTCGAGTACCTGTTCGCGGCGGTTGAGGAAGCCAAGACCGACGCCAACAAGCAGTACACCGGCAAGTTTACACGCGACTTCTGGGGCTTCGAAGTGAGCGTGGCACCGCTGATTAGTGAGGTTAGTGAGGAAGCCGAGCTCGGCGCCATCCTGACGATGTTCCAGCGCCTGCCCACGGACAAGGAGGTACAGGCGCTCTATGCCAGCAAAGCGGGAGCCGACTGGGAGCGAGCCTATCGGTCCACGCACCCCGATGCGAACCTGACGAAGGACGAGGCCGTGGCACTGTTCACCGGGCCGGCGGGTCCACTGCGGAAGCTCCGTGGGGTCCTCGGGTACGTCAATTCCACCGACGAAAAGTTTCCCTGGGATTGGAAGTCGAGCCGGGCCTTGACGTTCAAGGCGCTGGACCCGCGCGCGACCGCGATTGCCGGAGACCAGTCGGCTATCCGGAAGTTCTGGGAACTCTTCGCGCGCCTGGACAAAGACGTGCCTGCGGTCCGGAAGGCGTGGCCGTCGTGGCCGCCGTTCGGGACGGTGACCACGTTGAAGGTCACGCGCGGGGCAGCATGTGTGGACGCCCGGTTCAGCGAGTGGGTGAATCGGCAGCCGATGGGCCTCGTGCCCAACAGGCCGGAAATCCTGTCGAAGATCATCTGCGGCCCGTACGGGACGGTCGGGGAACCGACGCGAGAGGCGTCCGCGCTACTCGACGAACTCCTGAAGGCCGGCCTCATCGCGGCCAACGGACCTGCGGAGCGCAGGCCTTCGAGTAGACGTTCGCCGTGACATCGCCGCCCATTGAGGCGATGCGCGCCTTGTCCGCGGGCGTGAGCGATTGGCGGACGGCCCGGCCTCAGGGCCGGGAGCCGGCGAGCGCCACATCGAACGACGTTTCCTTGCCGTCGACGTAACCCTTGTAGGTCATGCCGAGGGTCGCGGCCGTCGCGGTGGCTGGCGCTTCGAAGTACAGCGCGCCCTTGACCGTCTGGCCCGGCTGCAGGGTCGCGCTCTTGAGCTGGTCCGAGACGTTCCCGTCGTTGATGAGGAAGGTCGTATCCTCCTGCGTGCCGTCGGGCAGCTTGAGCGTGTAGTTGGTGAAGTTCAGCCGGAACTCCTTCTGGCCGGTGTTCTCGACGGCCAGCGCCACGCGGACGAATTGCTTGCCCTCGCCGAGGCCCAACACGGCGCCCTGGGTCGGATAGAAGTTCAGGGTGACCTGTTCCACGGTCAACTTCGTCGTTGCGTCGAAGTACTGCGTGTCGGCGGACCGGTTCACGGAAACAACGGTGGGTTCCGGCCGGGCCGGCGCCGCCGGCTCGGAGCCGCATGCGGCCAGGCCTCCCGCCAGCAGGGTCACGGTGAGCGCGCGTCGAATCATCATCGGAGAACCTCCTCTTGGAGATCCTTTATCGGCGTTGCTCGTCGCTCACATACCGCCAGTGTCTTCATTCCTCGCGCCCGGCGTAACGCCGGTGGCGCTCTCCCGATTAGGTAGGCCAGAAGGAGACACACACGATGCGATACCTGGTGCTCACACTCGGGATTCTCGGCGGCGTCGTCGGCGCGGCCCTCGGCATG
>JANLHE010000049.1 GCA_024653875.1 Acidobacteriota bacterium | reverse complement strand
GTCGCGGCCGCGCATGGGGCCACGGTCGTGCGAGAGCATCGCCGCGGGTATGGCCGCGCCTGCAACGCAGGCGCCGACCGCGCTCACGGTGAGATCATTGTCTTTCTGGATGCCGACGGTGCCGCGGACCCGCGAGAGATCGCGCGGTTGTTGGCGCCGATCGAATCTGGCACGGCGGATCTGGTCCTGGGATCGAGGCTCACCGGCGCCGTGCCCGCAGGAGCGATGCCCTGGCATCAGCGGGTCGGCAACCGCCTCTGCGCGCGGCTCATCCGCATTCTCTATGGCCAGCCGCTGACTGATCTCGGTCCGTTCCGCGCCGTTCGCCGCGCGCGGTTGGCGCAGATGACGCTGTGCGACCTCACCTACGGCTGGCCGACTGAGATGATCGTCAAAGCCGTGCACGCGGGATGGCCAGTCGCCGAAGTGCCCGTCACCTGTCACGTTCGCACGGCCGGGCGCTCAAAAATCAGCGGCACCGTCCGGGGAACTATTCTCGCCACGTTCCACATCTTGCGCACGATCGTACGCCACGCGGGCCGATGAGCGCCGAATACGCGTCCGGCGAATCGGTCGTCGCCATCATGGCGAAACAGCCCATGGTTGGTCGTACCAAGACACGGCTTTGTCCTCCTTTGTTGCCGCACGCGGCAGCGGAGCTGTATGAGGCGCTGCTGAACGACACCATCCTGCTGGTGTCGTCGGTGCAGGGCGTCCGTCTCGCGGTGGCGATTACGCCCGGGAACGGGGTGTGGCGGCCGGCCGTTCCACTCGGCACCCTCCTCCTTCCGGTCGAGGGCCGGGATATCGGGGCGTGCCTCAGTCGCGTGACCCGCCAGTTGTTCGACGACGGCTACGCGCGCGTGATCGTGCTGGACTCTGACAGCCCCACGCTCCCGGCTGCCCACATCGAGCAAGCCAACACGCTGCTGGACTCCCATGATCTGGTCCTCGGACCAAGCGAGGATGGCGGGTACTACCTGGTCGGCCTCAGACAGCCGCGACCGGAACTGTTTCAAGGCATTGCCTGGAGCACCCCGCGCGTGACCGAACAGACCCTCGAATGCGCGGCCGCGCTCGGACTGTCCGTGGCGGTCCTCCCTTCCTGGTATGACGTCGATACGGCGACTGACCTCGAACGCCTGCGTGTGGAGGTTGCCGGTCTGGCCCCAGGCGCGTTGCCCTCAACGCGCCGCGTGCTTGCTGAAAGGAGATGAGCGAATGACATGTCTGAATCAATTCGGTGGTCTCGCAGCCGGGCATGAGGCCGAGCAGAAACGATACTTCAGGGAAAAGCGCCTGTACACCCTTCAGATTGAATCGACAGACGCCTGTGGCCAGGGCTGCGTCTACTGCTACGCGGGCTCGGGTCCCAAGGAGACCCGGGCGCTCTCGTCGCAGGAAATCCGTGCCCTTCTGGACGACGCCGCACGCCTCGACATCCGGACCATCGACTGGCTGGGAGGCGACCCGCTCGAACGGCCGGATTGGGCCGAGCTGATGGCGTACGCCCAATCGCTCGGCCGCACGAACAACGTCTGGACCAGCGGCCTGCCCCTCCGTGACCCCGGCGTGGCCCGGGCGGTCACGGACCTGACCGAGGGTGGGTTCGTGTCCGTCCATGTGGATTCGGTGTCCCCGGAGACCTACGCCCGCCTCCATCGTGGGGGCAATCCACAGAACATCGCCGCCGTGGCCGAGGGCGTGGACCACATGCTGGCCGCAGGCAAGTCGCCCGACCAGATGATCAACTGCATCACCTACACCTCGCTTCAGCCGGCCAGCGACGCCATCGACACCATGCGCTGGTGGCTGAAGGAGAAGGGCATGCGAACATGCCTGACGATGTTCAACCCTGCGGGCAAAGGCCACGGCTGGCTGTCGCTTGTGCCAGGACAGGACGACACCCGCGCGGTGTATCGCGAACGCGACGCGCTCAACTATGGGCCGCACGGAGGCACCATCGCGGCAATGGACGCGGACAAGTTCTACTGCGGGACGATGGCCACCGTGACCTTCACGGGCGACGTGGCCGCGTGTTCCGTGATCCGGAAAGGCGTGGGGAACATCCGCGTCACGCCGTTCGCGCGGATTCTCGAAGAGCACCTCGGCGAGCTGATTCACGATGCCCTGCATGACGAGTGCGCCATGCCGGCCCCGTGCGGCACCTGCAAGGAAAACACGCACTGCTGGGGATGCCGGGCCAGCGCGTATCACTACGGAGGAGACGCAAACGGTCCCGACCCGAAATGTTGGGTGCTCAAGGAGATGTCATGACAACGCGAAGACTGAACGTCGGGCTTGCGGATGTGCAAAGCGTCTACGAGGGGCCCGGAGGCGCGCTCTGGGAAATGCTGATGGGCGAGCAGATCCACGTGGGCGGCGGGCCACACACCGCTGTCCTGGCGAAGAAGGCCGGGATCACCGCCTCGAGCGTGGTCCTCGACGTCTGCAGCGCCCTGGGCGGCCCGGCGCGGCAGCTCGCGAGAGAGATAGGCTGCACCGTCGTCGGCCTGGACGCCACGCGACGAATGCACGACGAGGCAGAGCGCCGGACGAAGGCGGCGGGGCTTGACGGGAAGGTCACCTTCACGCTGGGTGATGCCCTCGACATGCCCTTCCCCGGCGCCAGCTTCGACGTCGTCTGGGGCCAGGACGCATGGTGCTATGTCACCGACAAGGCATGCCTGATCCGCGAGTGCGCACGGGTCCTCAAGCCCGGCGGTGTCGTGGCCTTCACCGACTGGATGGAAACCGGATCGATGAGCGACGAGTTGTACACCTCGCTGAACACCTTCATGGCCTTCCCGTATCTCGAGACGCTCGACGGGTATGCAACGCTCACGCGGGCCGCAGGTCTGGAGGTGATCGAGCGGGAGGACCTGACCGAAGATTTCGCCCGGCACGTGCAGCGGTACCTCGACGCGTTCAGAAGCTCGCATCGCGCCGCCGTCGAAGCCGGCTACGGTCGGCAGATGTACGACGACGTGGAGCGGGGCCTGGTCATGTGGCGGGACGCATCGGCTGCCGGACAGGTCGGACGCGGACAACTCATCGCCCGGAAACCTGGATAGCCGCGCCGCCATGGACTGGAGACACGACGTGCGCACCGCGGCCGCCGACGTGGACGAATGGCTCGTCCCCCGGGTGGCGGCAGGCGACCACCCGGGCCCCTGGCAGGCGAACTGGACGGCCACGGATGTGCTGGGGCACCTGGTGGCATGGTCGGATCTCCTGATGGACGAAGTCGAAGCGCTGCAGCAGGACCGGCTGGCGGCGATAGAGGTCGTGGACGTGGACGGGTGGAACGCCGTCGAGGTGGCCAGGCGCAGGAATTGGACGCCCCACCAGATGATCGCCGACTGGCGGCGCGCGGTGCAGCGGGCAGATGCGGTGATCGCGAGTCTGCGCCCGGAGACGTGGGAGCAACGGCGGCAGGTCGCGTGGGCACCGGAGCCCGTGTCGGTTGCCGACCTGCTGCGTCTGTGGCTGGTCCACGTCACGCAGCACCGGCAGCGGGCGCCCGGTTCAGCGACGGCGGGCCAGAACGAGAACGACCTCCCGCCGCACGGGCAGGGGCAGCCGCGTGACGTCCCAGGCGCGGGTCTCGAGCGCGATCGACGCGATCTCCTCACCTGAACCTGGATCGCTGAGCGCGCCTGCCATGGCTCCGGGAAGGCGCAGCGTCAAGTGGGCACCTTCCCCGGCGTCCCTGACGTAGACGAGAAGCTCCGTGTCGCTTTGTCGCGCGTACGCCCACGACGCCTCATGGACGGCCCTCACCATCCCGCCCGGTGCCCCGATGCGGACCTCGCGCAGGTCCCGAACCTGCAGCCGCTCCAGGATGCGGTCGATTCCCGTCCCCGACGCCGGATCCCAGGTCCAGGTACCATCACGGTCGAACAAGTACCGCGGTGGAGCAGGCACGGGCACGAATGCATAGCCTTCTTGGCCGAGGTTGGCGTAGCAGAGCGCGCCTGGATTCCGGCAGGCTGGCGGCGTCTGCTGTCCCACCCCACACGGCACGGGCCATGCACCTTGTTGCGTGAGGACCTTGGCGCAGTCAGGAGTACCGACCGGGAGGCGCGCGGGTTCCCGCCCGGACAGCCGTTCTGCGAAGATCTCTGGCAGCGGATTGTTGAGCCCGGGCCAGTGCGTCCACAGGGTGCTCGCGGTGCGGGTCGGCGTCAGATAATCCTCCGGCGCTGCGGGTGTGAAGGCCACGATGCTCCACGCACAGGACGCAAGTACGAGCGGGAGCAGCCGGCGCTGAGATGCCGGCGCGATCACGGTCCCCGCACGTTGCAGGATCGGAATCGCCAGCGGGATCAGCCACAGTGCATACCGGCTCATCCCGGGAGTTGCGCCATTGTTGAAATTCGTGGTTTGAGCGAAGGACAGGAGGAAGATGCCCGCTCCGGCCGCGCCCAGCCAGACCCCTGGGTCATGCAACCGCCCGCGCGCGCGCGCACCGGCCGTGATGAGGACAGCCACGACCGTCACGACGAGCAGGGGAGCGTGGACGAGCAGCCCGATGTTGGGGTCCCAGAGGATTGCGCCGGCTTCCTGCAGCGTCGGTACTCGCGGCTGGGTGCCTTGAAGCAACTGGGGCGTCGGCAGGCCCCACCGCCATCCGTAGTACAGCGGGTGGAGCGCTGCGATCAGAGCCGCCACGGCCGCCCCCAACCAGACGCGCGACGAGCGCCACGCGTTCACGTCCCGCCGGAGGAATGTCAACACGGCGGCGCACAGGAGGAGCGCGGCCAGCGGGGGGTTCTGTGTCGCCGCCGCAGCCAGGCAGATCATCGACCACCAAGGCGCTTCCCGCAGCAGCACCATGGCCATGGCGAGCAGCGAGAAGGTCAAGACCTCGGTGTGGCTCTTGTCGATCCACCAGAGCACGGGACTGCAGAACACGAGGGCCGTCAGCCACCAGTGCATCCGCCGCGCAACGACCCACACCGCGCCCAGAAACAGCATCGCGTTCAGGGCGGCGAACGCGTAGTTCGGATGCAGGCCGGTGGCCATCGTCAGCCAGATGCCCGGGACGGCGAGCGCCGGGTAGAACCAGAAGTGAAAGAAGTCCTGCCGGCCACGTTCATCCCTCAACTGCGCGTGATGCGTGAGTGACTGCCCGTCGAAGCCCAGCCGGTCGAGATCCTCCTCCAGCCGCTCGGCGTCGGTGCGCGACAGCACGGGCGGACGAAGATGCGCGAGGTTCATCGCCATCGCGAGGTACTCGCGACTATCCCCCACTCGCTGCGGCTGTGACGCGCCGATCAGCACGATCAGGAGAATGCTGAACGCAGCCACCATTCGCTGCGGGTGCATACGTGGCACGACCATAGCACGGAGCTCGTCCGCCGCCCCGCAGGTTCAGGCCCAGAACGACGAAATCCCATACGCAGCCAGCAGCGCCACGGCCGTATTGAAGACGATGTTGCCCGCCCCAAATGGCAGGATCACCCGCCAGTACGGCACGCCTGCGGCGCCAAGCGGCATCATGATCACGTCATTGGGCAATGGCATCACCGCTCCATACACGAACAGGAATGCATAGAACTTGGCGCTGTGGGTGTCTGCCACCCACCGGTGCAGGAGAGCAAACGCGGCTGACGCCTTTTCCGGAAGCACGGCGCGCCCCGCATGCCCCACCAGGAACGACGTGGTGTCGCCAGTGATGACGCCAAGACCGGCACACAGTCCGACAAGCAGCGGATTGGCGCCGCCAGCCGCCGTCGTCACGACCACAAGGTAATAGGGAAACGGAAAGACAATCGACGTGCCCCCAAGCACGCCTGCCGCGAACACCGCCGGGAACGTGTGCCCGCCAAGACGCGACACAATCACCTCGGGAGAGACGAAGTACAGGGACACCGACCAGGCCAGCGCCATCAGCAGCACGAGGGCATACGTGATCTTGCGTTTCATCTGCGGCGACGACTCACGTCACACTCTTCATCACAGTCTAAACTCGGAAGCCTTGTCAGGTCCCCGCGCCCGGCTGGATGTGACGTTGGACTCGGTTCGACAGGTCGCGCTAAACTGTAGAGTCCATTCGAACGGAGAGATGTCCGAGTGGTTGAAGGAGCACGCTTGGAAAGCGTGTGTAGGGGAAACTCTACCGAGGGTTCGAATCCCTCTCTCTCCGCCAATTCCACGCCCGCGCCGGAATTGTGACCGGTCCCCACAATATCCGTCCCCCCCATTCCGTCTACATCCGCAGGTGAAGGTGACGGGCGAGCGCGCCAAGGATGTCCCCGATGGCTCCCGAGCACAATCAGCGGATCTCCGAGGCGGTCACACGGGAACAGTCGCGGCTGCGCAACTTCATTCGGCGCCGCGTGCCCGACCCGCGCGACGCCGAGGAGATTCTGCAGGACGTCTTCTGCGAACTGGTTGACGCGAACCGCCGGTTGATGCCCATCGATCACCTCACCGGCTGGTTGTTCCGTGTGGCGCGCAACCGCATTACGGATCTCCTCCGGAAGAAGCGGCCGGAACGCTTTCCGGAGGCCGTCGTAACCGGCGCGGAAGAGCCGGGAGACGAGTTGCGGCAGTGGGAAGACCGCCTGCCGTCACTCGAGGACGGACCGGACGCGCTGTATGCCCGCCACGTCCTCCTGGAAGCACTTGAGGCGGCGCTGGACACCTTGCCGGCCGAGCAGCGCGACGTGTTCGTCGGCCACGAGATCGAGGGACACAGCTTCAAGGACATGGCCGCGGCGTCCGGTGTGAGCATCAACACGCTGCTCGCCCGAAAGCGCTACGCGGTACTGCACCTGCGCGAGCAACTGCGCGACACGTACGACGAATGGTGGAAAGATTGAGGGACTGACCATGAGAAAACGATGGATCGTCTGGGTTCCGGTGGTGATCGTGCTGTTCGTCCTCTTTATCGCCCTGGGCGGAGAGGTCGTGCAGCGACTGTGGAACTGGCTCCTGCCGCCGCTCTTCGGCGTGCG